>DATJYL010000104.1 GCA_035499655.1 Pirellulales bacterium | reverse complement strand
TAACATGAACAGATTGTGCGGTGAGCGAATGGCCACCAGCTTGCGATACGGTTTGTTCAGACCCAACGAGCCGGTGGTGATTTCCTCCACCGTAGCGCGATTGAACTGTTCCTTATGCTCGTGCTTTTCGCCATGGGTGCGACGGCGGTGAAGTCGTTCCGTGACCGTAAATACACCAAAAAACACCGCGGAAAAGCACACGCCGCTGACCGTGGCGATGGGTTTGGTCACCAAATTCGCCAGCGCTGAAATGAGCACGACAAGAAAAATAAGCGTCAGCCCAATCGGCATCTGGACATCTTTCCAAGGAAAGTTTAACGGCACCGCGAATTCCCGCCGCTGCCGCTTTTTGAACCGCAGCACCACCATCGACATGGTATTGAATACGAAGCTCCACACGACGCCGAAGGCATACGCTTCGCCCAGCAAAATGACGTCGCCGCGGCTGACCAAAATGGTGAACAATTGCAAGGCGGCAATCAGATACAACACGCGGTAATGCGTGCCATATTTCCGGTGAGGCTTCAAAAACCAGTCGGGTAGCACGCCGTCTTCGGCCACGCGGCTTAGCACGCCGTTGGAGCCCACGATGGAAGTATTCACCGCGCCCGACAAAATTAAAAATCCGACAATCACCACAAAGGCATTGAGCAATAATTGCAACCAAATGGGGCCGAGCATGTGCATGGCCAGACCGCCCAGCCAGTTATCGTAATATTCGTTCATGCGTTGACCGCGCGGAATGAGCAACACGGCCAGAAAATTCGTGCTGCCAGTCAGCAACAAACTGTAGGCGAACACGATGAACCCGACTTTTTTGAAGTTGGGCAACTTCGGCGATTCCACTTCACGATAAACCTGGGCCAGCGTTTCTTCGCCGCTCATGGCCAGCACCGAATGGCCGAAGGCAATGACGATGCCGATCACGCCAATCAAGCTGAGCCAATTCGTCGGATTACGCAGCGGCTGGGCCACGGAAGGAACTTTACCCAGCCAGCCCAGCGGGTCTTCTTGCTCGTGGGTGATGGGATTCAACTGCGGGACGGGCTGCCCCTGTGGGTCCAGCTTCGTCTTGCCGTCGTGATCGATTTCCCATTTTTGGGTTAGATCGGGCTTCCAGGTCGGTAAATCATTGACCGGTCCTTTCACGGCCAGCGTTAGCACACTCCAGCCCAGGACGATGACGGCCATCACGGTGGTGATGATCATAATTTTCAAGGCTTTGCTGCTGGATTCGTGCATGCCCAGCAAGTTCTGGCGCAAAAAATACAACGTCACCGCGACAGCAATGGCGACCGAACCCCAATTTTTGATGGCCAGTGCGGTGGCTTCGTGAATGTGTTGGCCGGAAACGCGCGAGACGGTTTCCAGAATCAAGCCCACAATGTATTGCCCAGCCGAGACGCCGCTGATGGGGCCAGTCAGCACGTAATCAAATAGCAGTGCGGAAACCGCCGCCTTCGCAAATCCGCCGCCCAAGGCTTCCTTCACAATGCGGTATACGCCGCCGCGGACAAACAGCGAGCAGCTTTCGATGTATACGGCCCGCATGCCGTAGCTGAACAACAACACGGCAAGAATAAACCAAGGGGCGGCCTCGCCGATGGCGCTTTCGACAATGGCGCCGATGTAATAGGCCGTGCTCGACATGTCGCACAGCACGATGGCGGCGACACGCCAGTACGAAATGAACGAAAACATCACGCTGCTAACGACAATCGTTTGCGCAACGCGACCCAACTTGCGGCCCGACCAGGAACCGCTGGAATCCAACGACGATGGCATAGAACAACAAACTCTCCGCTTAACGTTTGAAGCACGCCAGTGAGCGTTGGGCGACTCAAATTAGCTGTCGACCACGCAACCGTGCCGCGCTTGGCGGAACTGGGTTTCGAATGCCCGGCTGCGTGGATTGCAAATTAGCGCAGATCACTGCGCGCAGGCTGCACACTCGAAGTGTCATGTACTTACTGCGCGATGTCAACGAGGAGAAGGCGATTCGGCATTGGCCGAGATTATTGACATAAAGATTTCATAAATGCCGCGCAAAAATTAGCCGTCGGCCACCACTTCCTTGGGAATGACCGGCGGCGAGGCCAGGAAGACGCTGCAGGGGGCTTGGCGAAAAACTTCGTTCACCCAGCGGCCGGCATCCGTCTCAGCCAACGACAGCAATTCTTCCGACCAAGGAAGCACAATTACGTTGTACTTGCCGGTACGGGCCAACCGGGCCAGTTCGGCCGCGCTGGGAGGTTGGTCGGTGAGTTTCTTTACTTCGCGCTTCAATTGATGGGCGTGTTGCCGGTCGTGATCCAAAGAGTTTTCTGCGCTGACGTGTTCGGAGCTGAGCGGAAGGACCGGCACAACGTCGAGGGCGACTTCGGAGGAGAGCATGGTCAGCAGCCACTCGAATACGTCGCTGCTGGTGTGCGTGCCGTCGTGAGCCATCAGCACTTGGCGCACGCCGATGCCGGCGGCGCGCAATTCCGACGCGCTGCGTGCCTGGCGCTGGGCCGCCTTGGGAATGCGATTGCCTCCTTCCAAGTCGAACGAGACATCGCGGTCGGCACTGACAATGTGGACCGTCAGGCCTTGCGGATTCCCTTCATTCAGGCTGATCCAGTAGAGGGCGATTTGATCGAGCTGCTCCTCGGCCGTGAATTTATTCGAAGCGCCCAGCATCACTTCTTGCGCGCCAATATCTTTCGCGGTGGTCAGTACGGCATTCAGCGGATTGTTGGTGGGGACAATCAGCGGCAGGACACGCTTGCCCAATTTTTCCGCGCGCGTGACTACGGCGGTCATTAGCTGACGATCGTAGGTATCGAGATCGATATCGTCCGCTTTGGAGGCGCCGCCGGGCGGTTCCATTTTCGCCGTCATCACAATCACTTCGGTGGTTTGCGGATCGGTGTCGGCCAAGGCCTTTTCCAACATGAATAGATTATGCGGGCTGCGGATGGCCACCAATTTACGATACGGCTTTTTCAATGACAGGCTGTCGCCGGTGACCCGGTCGACGCCGGCCCGATTGAATTGTTCTTCATGCTTGTGGTCGGCCCCGTGACGCCGGTGGTGATAGCGCTCCGTAACCACAAAAACGCCCAAGAATACTCCGGTAAAACACAATCCGCTGACCGTGGCCACGGGTTTGGTAAACAAGTTCGCCAGCGCGGAGAGAAAGACAATCAAGAAGACAATGCTCAAGCCAATGGGTACGTGCACTCGGCCCCATTTGATGTTGAGCGGCACCAAGAATTCTCGCGGCGTGTGATCTTTGAACCGGAGCATGACCATAGAGAGTGTTTTGAACACGAAGCTCCAGACGACGCCGAAAGCGTAGGCTTCACCCAACATAATCACGTCGCCGTGGCTGACTAAAATCGTGAACAATTGCAATCCGGTGATCAGATACAACAGCCGATTCGTCGTGCCGTATTTGCGGTGCGGCTTCAAAAACCAATCGGGCAAGACGCCATCTTCGGCCACGCGGCTGAGCACACCGTTGGAACCGACAATCGACGTGTTCACAGCGCCGGCCAAAATGAGAAAACCGACAATCACGACAAACGCATTCAGACATAATTGCATCCACAACGGGCCGAGCATTTGCATCGCCAGGCCGCCCAGCCAATTGTCGTGATAGGTGTCGAGCCGCTGATTTTGCGGAATCATTAGCACGGCTAAAAAGTTCGTGCTGGCCGTGAGCAACAGACTATAGAGAAACACAATAAACGCCGCTTTTTTGAAATTGGGCAGCTTGGGCGATTCCACCTCGCGATAGACCTGGGCCAAAGTTTCCTCGCCGCTCATGGCCAAAATCGAATGACCAAAGGCGATGATGATGCCCACCGCGCCGATGAGGCTGAGCCAATTCGTCGGATTTCGCAGCGGCTCGGCGAGTGAAGGATGATTTCCAATCCAGCCGAGTGGATCAATTTTTTCACCGGTGCTGGGATCCAGCTTGGCGGTCAAATCGGGCTTCCACGTCGGCAGTGGATTGTCGTGCCCCTTGACGATTAACGTCACGCCGGCCCAGGAGAGCAAGACGACCGCCATGATGGTGGTGGCGATCATAATTTTCAGTGCTTTGTCGCTCGATTCGTGAATGCCAAACAAGTTTTGCCGGAAAAAATAAATCGTGATCAGGCAGGCGATGGCAACCGAACCCCACTGCTTGATGCTGTCGCTTGCCCCGCTGCTTAGGTGCACGCCGAACTGCCGCGTGAATGTTTCCAGAATCAGGCCAACAATGTATTGGCCGGCCGAGACGCCGCTGATGGGCCCGGTGAGCACGTAATCGAATAACAGTGCCGAAACGGAGAGCTTGGCCAGAAAGCCCCCCATCGCTTCTTTCACCACGCGGTACACGCCGCCGCGGACAAACAGGGCGCAGCTTTCGATGTACACCGAACGCATGCCGTAGCTGAACAACAACACGCCCAAAATAAACCACGGCGCGGCCTGGCCGATAGCGGTTTCGACAATCGCGCCGATGTAGTAAGCCGTGCTCGACATGTCGCACAGCACGATGGCCGCCGTGCGCCAATACGAAATGAACGTGAACATCACACTGCTGACGACAATCGTTTGCGCAACACGACCCAATTTTCGGCCCGACCAGGAGCCGCTGGAATCCAATGGCAATGACATAAAAACAGGGATCAATAAAATCCCTGGCAGCTAAAGTCGACGGGCTATTTGTCGCCTTTGCGCATGTTGCGGCAACTTTGTGACAACCCATCACCGATGTTAGACGCGGCCTTGGCGGACCGGTCGGTGCGGTTGCGCGCAACAGTTCATAGGTCAGACGGCCCTTTCAATCCGGCCCGGGCCACACACCCGGACCTGCCGACGAGGTTAGCTGACGGGCTAGGGCTTGAAAGTGCCCCGATTCGCTTTGGGCGAATCTGCGCCCCTGAGCGGCCATTCGATTTGGAAATCGGATGAGCAATCTCGGAGCCGGGATAACTCCGGCTCGTTGGGTTCCCCGTTCCCGCACCTGCTGGGTGTGGGATTAGGCTGCACACAGAATTACTATACGACCGCCTGTGTCGGCACACAAGAGAGGGCGCTGTTGACACACAGTAAAGTTAATAAAGCTAGAGAGTTGCGACGACGAATTGCAGAGTCGCAGCGTGCAAAGAATTCATTAACCTCGGAAAGCGTTGGGCACATCGGTACTCGTCGGCTGCGGTGTAGAACCGCTTGCTTTGGTTGCGCCGTCGGCAGGCGGCGGAACGGGTATGCCCGGCTCGATGCGTGGCACCGTGGTTGGCTGGCTGGATGGCGGTGTTGAATCGTTGGGCTTGCTTTCCTCAGGATTAACTGAGGAGGGACCCCTTCCTGATTTACTAGTATCGACGCCGCCAGTCGAACTGTTGCCTGTCGAGTTATCTGTGGGTTGTTCCGTGGGGGCTGCCGGCCGCTTCATGACCGATTCCGTTCCAGAAGAATTCGCGGGGGGCACCGGCTGGCTGCTTGAACTCGGCATGGTGCTGTCCGGTGCAAACGTGGACTGCGGACCAGATGACGGACTCGACGGGGAAGGCGAGCCGGACGAAGACGGGGTGGACAGGCTCGGCGCGGACATGGGTGGCTTCGACGTGGATGGCGCTGAGATGGACGGCGTCGAAGTGGTCGAATTGGTGATCGTCGGCATGCCCACCACGGCGGGCGTGCCAGTGGTGATCGGCACCGTTGTCACGGCCAATGGTTGCCCGGTGCATGGATCAACGGACACCTTCATCACGATGGTCCGCGGCGTGCGGTAGGTGTAGGTGACGGGGGTGCGCGTTTGAACGCACTGCGGCACTTTCACCGTTTCTTCGATGGCCACCATTTTGCAAACTTGCACCGGCACTTGCTCAACCCGTTCCTCGGTAATCATTTTGCAAGTGGTGACGGGCACTTTGCGAACTTGTTCTTCGGGAACCATTTTGCAAACGGTGACGGGCACCTTATTGTCGACGTGCTCCACCACTTGCCGGCAAACGGTGACGGGCACTTTGCGAACTTGTTCTTCTTGCACCATGCGGCAGACGGTAACGGGCACTTTTTGCACGACTTCCTGATTTTCGTAACGGCAAACTTGCACGGGCACTTTTTGCACCACGACTTTTTGCACGTAGGTGGTTTGCGGGATTTGCTGGGCCACGATCACTGGCTTCCACACCCGATTGACTTGCACAGTGGCTGGGCCTTGCACTTGCTGATAGCCGGTCGTCGGCGCAATGTACGTGGAAAGCCCGGTGTTGGGATCGGTGGAGCATCCGCCCGGCACGCATACCGGCTGATTATAAATGGGGCCGGGCTTCAGCACTTGATATTCTTGCCAGCCGCCTTGATCGACATAGCGGGTGGTATACGTGGTTTGTGGCTCGCAGACCGTGCTGTATTGATCGCGCTCGGCGGTTTCGTACACGGGGCGCAGGACGGTGTAGCAATTTTCCTGCTCGCTGGTTTCGTAGACCGGCCGGGCAACCATGTAATGTTCTTCGCGCTCGCTGGTTTCGGTAACGTCGCGCAGGCGGTCATAGCTTTGATCGACAAGTTGCGTTTCGTACACGGGCTTCATCACGGTGTAATGTTCTTCGCGCTCGGCGGTTTCGTACACCGGCTTGGCAACGGTGTAGCGGCGCTCTTGCATTTGCGTTTCCATCACCGGCTTGTACGAGGTCACTTTGCGATCTTCATAAACGGTCTGAGTATCGATTCGATAGGCGGTGACTTGCCGTTCGTCGTACACGGTTTGATATGTCAACCGGTACGCGGTTTCGGTGCATGCGCCGCAGGTTGAGCAACCGCCGCACGAACCACAACCGTCGGCGTGCGAAGCAATGGCGGCTGTCGCCGCAGCAACCAATAACATCGTGAAGGGGGCGAGATTTTTCATGGCTGGTTCACTTCATGTTTGCAAAAAATACACGGCGCAGCGGCGCAAAACGGGTCCATTGCGCGTGCGCGCACCGTACACACGAATTTGGCGGACAAATGCGCGCGATGCAAATGGCAAAAGCAAAAGTCGTGCCGGAAAGCCAATGCCAGCAATGACTTCAGCCGAGAAGATTTTTTGAAGTCCGGATCGGCTTTCGCCGAGCGCAAAAAAGTGGTCCGTCGCGCAAAGTGCTGCCGCGGTTGCTGTTGATGCAGGTTATTTTCCTAACCGGCAAAGCTTAACATTTTTGGGCCCGCGGCGCGCAATCAAAAGCTATGTTTTAGATTGTCGGCGATAGCTCACAAATAGGTGGTGCAAGTTTGTATCAAACGGACTGCGAAGAATTGCGCCGCCGATTTCTGTTAGCTCACTCGTTACTAATTGCTAACCGCTAATCGCTCTCCGCTTACGACTTCTTGTATTCTTTCAAAAAGCCTTTGAACAGAATCAGGTGTTCTTCTTCGTCGCCCAAGAGTGTGATGCACATATCTTGCGTGACGTAATCGTCGCCTTCGGTGGCCTGGATAATTTTTCGGTACTGCTTGCAAGCGGCGTCTTCGGCTTCGATGACCGCTTCGATCACGGCGATGACGTCGGTCGTATCTTCGCCGGGTTGCTTTTGATTTCCCAACTTCACGCCCTTGGAGCCGGGCGTTAAACCACCAAGCTGCTTAATGCGCTGCGCCAACTGGGTGGCATGACCAATTTCGGCGGTGATGTCGGCCGCCAGCGATTTTTTAATTTCCTCGGCGCGCACGCCGTCCAGGTTGGTGCTGTTGGCGATGTAATTCATCACGGTTTCCAGTTCCATCGAATACGCGGTCTTCAAGAGTTCGACGACTTCCGCACGGCTAGCTGCCATAACTAAGTTCTCCAAAAAAATGGTCCTGAGTAAATGTTGTCGAGATGATAGAGTGCGTGGATGATGCGCCGGGCGGCGAAGCCGCGGCGGGTTGCTTGGTTTGGCGGCGCTGCAGTTTTTCTCGCAAGGCCACGGCGTTTTCCCGAATTTCAGGAATATCGGATTTTGCCAATCGCTCCACCGCCGGCTGCGCCTGGCTCAAATCGACCGTCGAATTTGCGTCTGCCAGTTGGGCCAGGGCTTTTAGCCCGCTGATGTTGACCAGCGCTTCCTTCTCCCGGCGATTTTCCGGCTGCTCTTCCTCGGTGGCCAAATGCTGATCGGCGTCGAGCATTTCCAAAAGCACGGGCAGGGCCGCCTGATTGCCTTGCAGCGCCAAGCCGGTGGCAGCGTTAAAGCGGGCATCGGGATGCGGATCGTCCAGCATTTGCGTCAGCCGCTGCGTTGCTTGGACATCATCAAGCACACCCAAAGCAAACGCGCTTTCGGCCCGTAGATTATCGACATCTGACTTGGAGTCGGTGATCAGCGTGGCGACAAGCTCGGAATTTTTCCACCCTGGTTGCGCCGCTTGCAAATTGGCGGCTAGCGAGGCCAGGCCGTGAACTGCGGCGCGGCGCACGCCGATTTCCACATCGGAGTGTTGGGTGGCGGCGGCGGTTAACAGGGGCGGCAAAGCCGCTTCCACTTGAAATTCGCCCAGCGCCCGGCATAAATAAATTCGCAGATTGATCGATCGTTCGTCCGTGCTGGCGGCGGCAATTTCATCGCTGAGAATTTGGCCCAGGTCCGTGGCGACGGCGGCGTCGCGCTTGATTTCATCTCCGGCGGAGCCGTGCAACACGCCGGCCAAATTTACGGCGGCTTGCCAGCGGACCTCGTTGTTGCCCCGCAACTTCTTCACGTATTCCCGTGGATCGTTGCCCATTTGCGCCAGCCAATGGAACAATAGCCACACGACGACGATAATGGCCACGATCAGGCCAGGGATCAAAAACAATTGCACCAGGAAGCCGGCACTGGGCGGTTCCACCGGCGGGAGGGCATCGTCGGGCGAAAGTGGGCTGCGCTGGGAGTGCTTGGTATCAGACATTGCGTGGCCGAAAAGATTGTGTGAGATATGTAAGTCTATGAGCCAAACCCTGGGCGTCAACCCGGCACAGATAATGGCTAAATCCAGATAGATCTCGCGCAGAGACGCAGAGGACGCTGAAGGTAGAAAATTCCATTCGAACTACGTCAAGATCATCTGCGCTGTCTGCGTCTTTGCGCGAGAAATTGTTTTAGTGGTTGCATGATGAAACTGCTTGAACTCACTCTTGCGTCGCCAGCCGAGAATTTAGCGCTGGATGAAGCGCTGCTAGATGTCGAGGAAATCGGTTCCGGCGACGCCGGCGAAGTGCTGCGCTTGTGGGAACCGCGTGAAATGATGGTGGTGGCGGGAAGTTCTTCACACTTACCCGACGAAGTGAATTTGGATGCTTGCGCCCGGCGCGGCGTGCCGGTGTTGCGCCGTGCCAGCGGCGGCGCCACAATTTTGGCAGGCCCCGGCTGTTTGATGTACGCCGTGGTGTTGAGTTACCAACAACGACCAGAACTGCGAGCCATCGATCGTGCCCATCAATTCGTCTTGAATACACTCGTCACGGCGCTAAATCGCGCACTAAGCGTCCATAATCTCCCTCTCCCTTTGGGAGAGGGCCGGGGTGAGGGTGCTGTTGGCCGCCAACCGCTTACCGTTTCGCGCGCAGGCATCAGCGATTTGGTGTTGGGCGATAAAAAATTCTCCGGCAATAGTTTGCGCTGCAAACGCAGTCACTTTCTGTACCACGGCACGCTGCTGTACAGCTTCCCGCTGGAAAAGATCGGCGAGTTGTTGAACATGCCCGCGCGGCAGCCAGCGTATCGCGAACATCGCAGCCACACGGATTTTCTTACCAATCTGCCGCTGGATGTTGCGGCACTCCGCCAAGCATTGATTTCAGCTTTTTCCGCCACTGAAAAATGTGCGGTTTGGCCCCGCGCTGTTACTGCCCAACTCGCCGCGGAAAAATATAGCCGCGCCGAATGGAACGAACGGCTGTAAGTGGAAATCCCTACACCCAGCCCCAGCGTTTGCGGAGGTACCACTCGGCGCAGAGCAGGCCGACGACGATTAAGAAGAATGGCGGGCTGTCCCAGGGGGTGAATTTGGTTTCGGTGGCCACCTGTCGGTCGCGGGGCTGCTCCTTGATGCGTTTGAGCAAATCGAGCAATTGTTCCGGCGCCACGGCTTCGCCGCCGCTTTCGGCAGTGAGTTTGGCGAGGCTGGCCATCAGTTCCGGGCGGGCGGCGGCGTTTTCCAACTCTAAATCTTGCTCGAAGACGACGAAACGGGCTTTGGTTTCGCCCAGCAGCGCGCCGTCTTTGGTGGCCTGCACCGAAATGGAATAATCGCCCGGCTCGATCACGTTGCGCAATTGCCCCACGTATTGATCGGCTTGCCGGGTAAGTGCTATGGGCTGTTTGACGCCATCGTGGGAGAGCAGTGTGGCGGTGAAAGCGGCGCCTTCGATTGGCTCGCCTTCGGTGGTCCGCGCGCCGGCGGAAAACTCGATGCGGGCCCCTGGCGGAAAATGCCGCTGCTCAAGCTTGATCCACACTTTTTGCTCGTCGGTATCGTCTTTTTTGGCCAGCCACAACACAACTTGCCGCCAAAAGCGTTTGTGCTCTTTCTCAAAACCCTGCATGAACCAGCGCCAGGTGGAATCGCCGGCGAAGGCCAGCACACGCCCATTGCCGGGCTCGGCCGCCACCAGCAGCGGCTGGCCATCGGAAGTTACCGCCAGCGGCCGGGCGGCGGGCTTAAGCGCCTCAAACTTATTGGCGCCTTCCAGCGGCGGCAACTTTTGCCAAGCGGCCAGGTTTTGATCGGGTGCGGCCAATCGCATCGGCGGCTCATAACCGAATCGCTTGTCGGGCAGCATTTGTACGCCGGTTTTATTCGGCCCGGGACCGTTGGGAAGCGGCACGGGTTTCAAATGCAAATCTTCACGAAAGGGAGCATCGAAATCTTGCCGGGCCAATTGGTCGACGGGCCGCACTTGCAGGGGCAGCACATCGGCCAGGGCGGTTTTTTGATAGCCGCCGCCCCAAAAACTGTGAAATCCGCCCAGCATGATTAAGCCGGCGCCGTGCAACACATCGTCGCGCAGCAATTGCAAATCTTCCGGACGAAACACCGACGAATCTAAATCGCCGATGATGTACACGTTGTATTTGCCTTGCGCCAACCGATCGGCCATGTTGATGGGCCAGCGCTGGCGATCTTTCTTGTCGAAATAGACAAAATCAACTTTGATATCGGGCGACATGCCTAAGGAGCGTCGGAGTTTTGAAATTTCCGATCGCGGCTCGCCCTCCAAATACAACACGTTCAAACCGCCATCCAGCACATTCACAAACGTGCTGAGCTCGTTATTGGTGGTGATGCGTTCGCCGGGTTGCGGCTCGGCCCGGAGGGTAATTTTTCGCTCGCCGGGCGTTTGCGGAATGTAGCTGAGCTCGAATTTGATTTGTTCGCCGTTTTGATTGGCCCGCAGCACCGTAGACGCCACGGGCTCCATTTTTCCCGGTGATGTTTCGAACAGCACCTGCACGGGAATGGGCTGATTGACCAGCCCGTTGATGCGGGCGGTGCCGGCAATGCTGAGTTCGTTTTTGATGAACACGCTGGGGCTGACGACCAAATCCGTAATGGCCACGTCGCGCGATTGATTGGCCGAGCGATCTTGCCCGAAGGTGATGGTAAACAGCGGGGCGGGCATGTCGTTCAAGCGACGAGCCGGCAATTGCGGTTGCAGATCGCGGGGCGGATAAGCCTGCTGGGCGCCATCAGAAAACAAAATAACGCCGGCCAACCGCTTGCCGCTTTCGCGCCGCAGCACGTCATCGAGTGCCGCGCCGATGGCCGTTTCCGGGCCGTCGGCGGATTTTCCCAGGTCAAGTTTGCCGTGAGAAAACTCGACCGGCGAAAGTTCACGATCGAAGGTATACACCTTCACATCGAGTTTTTCCCCCATGTTCGATAACTGCGACAACGACTGCGAGATGGTTTCGCGCAGCGCGTCCCAACGAGTACGGTCGCCAAAGGCATCTTCGGTTTGCATGCTTTTGGAGCGATCGGCCAACAACACCAACGTGGCAGGGCGTTCGCGGATTTCGGTGAAAATTCGCGTGGGGCGCAAGAGCGCGGCAATCACCAGCAGAAACACCGCCAACCGCAGGGCCACCAAGGTCCATCGCCGCATGGGATTGAGCCGCCGCATCTGCGGATTGGTGAGCATCATCACCACGAGCAACACAGCCGCCGTGACCGTGACTAGGCCGTAACCGCCCACCGGATTGCAAGTCCAGCCGTTCATGATTCCATTTCAAAGGCCGAGGTGCTGAAAAATCGGATCAAATCCGAATGACGAATGAATTTCCAATCTCCGAATTCGAATTAGGGCCCCGCTTTCAAGCAACCTCGACGGGTTGATGTTGATGGCTTGTTTCCTCGGCAATGACGGCGGTGGTGGCAGCTTTTCGCCGGGTCGCTTCCTCGGTTTGGGCATCACGACGGTAAAATTTATTGGCCAGCAAGTGCTCCAAGCCCAGGACGATTGCCACCAGCACGATCAACAGCGGATACAATTCGCGACCGGTGCGGCCCAGGTTTACGTCACGTTCGATTTCGTCCCGACCGCGCGAAAGGCGAAAACGATCTTTGCCCAGCAGGGCCGTTAAATCTTCGTTGGAAAGCCGCGCCAAATCGGTGCTGATGGCAGGCACATTCACACTGAAGCCGCGCCGCACGCCCCCTTCGGTGCCGCCAGATCGCAGCAAATAATTGCCCGCCAAATTTGTCGAGTTGACGGTGATGAGGCCGGTTTTTTGATCGACCGATTGTGGAAACTCCTCGCCGTCGGGCGCGCGCAGCGAAAAAATCAATTGCCGCTCGGCCTCGGGCACATGCAGCGTTACGGTTTCGCCGGCCTGGTAGTTGAGGCGTTCCTCGCCGCTACCCACCAGATACAAGAGCATTTCGTTGGACAACATCACGAAGGGCCACGGTTCGCTTCCCAGCGGCAGCAAGTTCCACAAATCGGGGTCGGTGGCGTCGTCGGAAATGGGCGTGGTAAAGACCAGCACGCGCCCCTTGCCGACGCTGCGTTCCAACAGCGCCGCCTGTCCGTTGCTATAAGGGATGACGGTATTCACGCCATCGGCCAGGTCAGTGACTTGCCAATGCGAATAAACCGTGAAGGCATCCCACGGCACGCCGCCAGCCACGGAGCGGAATTTCGTCAACAGCGGATGCTGATAATCTTGCGGGGCCAGAAAGGCATCTTGGCGTCGCCAAATGCGGGCCAGTTTTCCGGGCATCAGTTTTTGCGCGGCGGGGGTGTTGAAGCTGTCGGCCGAAGATTTTTTCGGTTCGGCATTGCGCCCCAGCCAAATGGAAAGGCCGCCTCCGTGCTCCACATACGTGGTTAGCGCTTGCCAGACCGCGTCGGTGAGCGGCGGAGGATCGAGCAAACAGACGGCCGCATAATCGTCCAGAATGGGCGCGTTGGGGGCCGCCAAATCGGCGGTGGGAATCACATCGCATTCAAACCGCGCCTGGCCTGTGCGGCGGAAAGTTTCGGGAGCCAAGGCTTCGGTCAGAAACACTGCATGGCGATCTGCGGGCTTGGGCGCGGCCACTAATACTTTCCAAGGCGGCCGCACGTCGACGGTGAAGTACCGGGCATCGTCGGCAGCCAAATTATCTTCGCCGACAAGTCGCACCACCCCTTGATGCGTGCCTTCTTCCAACTGGTTGATTTGAAACTCGACGGGCTGGGGTTGCTCCAGCAAAGGCGTGACGCTGATTTGCTCTCGGCGTTGCGGATTGCCGCCGGGGTCGATCATATCGAGCGCCACGCTGCACTCGCTAGGTTCCTTGCCGGTCACGAGCAAATCGGTTTCCAAGTGCAGCGGCGTGTTTTTGGCCAGCGTGTCGGCGGAAAGCCGTAAATCGCCCAGGGAAAAATCTTGTGGATTGTCGACGGCCACGTCGACCACATACAAGGCCACATCGGTTTTTTCAGCCAATTTGTGTTTGAGCCGCTCGGCGGAATCGGCTGACCAGGCGGCCTGGCCTAAATCGGTAAAGACGTAAATTTCCTTGCGGCCTTTGCTGCTTTCGCTGACCAATCGCAAGGCCTCTTCGCACAAACTGGGCAGCGGCTGCGCCGCAGCATTGATGCTGAGCCGGCCCAAGCGTTGTTTGGCCGCAGCGGGGTCGATCGAAAACGAGGCGCTGGCGGTGCGGGAATCGATAATCGCCACATCGCTTTCCGCCGGCAGCTTGGCCATGACCTTGTCGGCCGCTTCTTGCGCCACTTGCAGCCGGTTTTGATTTTGCAGGCGATATTCCATGCGCGGCGAGGTATCGAACACCAGGGCGGCGGCCACGGGCGCTTCTTGATCGCCCAACCAGCCGGCCGACTGCAGGCTGGGCCGGGCCAATGCCAACGCCAACAGCACAATCGCGGCGCAGCGCAGCGCCAACAGCAATAAATGCCGCAATTTCAGGCGACGCTTGTTGGCATCGTTTCGTTGGCGGATGAACCGTAGGGCCGGAAACATAAGATGCTTGGGCACCTGCCGCATAACCAAGTGCAATACAATGGGCGCCGCCACGAGGATGGCTCCGGCAAGCATCAGCGGCGTTAAGAATGTCAGGCTCATCAAATCAAATGAAACGCAGTACGTTGGAATGACTCATGTTGAATGAATGACGAATAACCAAGCACCAATGACAAATCGACGGCCTTAGTGTTTGGTCATTGGAATTTGGTCATTCTTTCGTCATTGGTCATTCGACATTCGAAATTCTCTCCTGCTGTGTTCGTGGAACAGATTTCAATGGCGACCGCGGCGACTGAGGAGGTATTCGGTGAGCGCGCGGTCGAACTGCATGCTGGTGTCCAGCGGCACGTAATCGACGCCGAGTTGAAAACAGTGGCGGCGGTAAAATTCGCGGAATTCGCGGATGGCGCCGATGTATTCGGATTGGAAATTATCGGCGTCGACTTGCAAATGATCCCGGGTTTCCGGTTCTTCGAATTCGATCACACCGTCGAAGGGAAAATTCACCTCGGCTTCGTCGAGAATGTGGAACAAAATCACATCGTGGCCGCGATGCCGAAGCCGGCCCAAGGCCGATATGACCGGTTCTGGCTCGGTTAGTAAATCGGAAAACAACATCACCAAACTGCGATGCCGGAGCATGGCCGCGATTTGCGTCAGGCTGCGAGCGATGTCGGTCTTTCCCTCCGGACGCAACTTCGCCAGCAGCGACAACACTTGCCCGATTTGCGTGCGCTTGCTCCGGGCGGGCAAGCTTTGGCGAATTTGCTCGTCGAAGGTGATCAGCCCAACGGGGTCTTGCTGGTGCACCATCAGCCAGCACAGCGCGGCGGCCAGACAAATGCCGTATTCGAACTTGGTGAGTTCCTGGCGGAAGGTGTAGCCCATAGAGCTGCTGAGATCCATCACCAGATAACCGGTGATGTTGGTTTCGGCCTCGAACTTTTTGACGTAGTATTTGTCGGTTTTGGCGTAGACGAGCCAATCGATGTCGGCGGGATCGTCGCCGGGCGTGTACTTGCGGTGCTCGCTGAACTCGACCGAAAAGCCATGAAATGGACTGGCGTGCAAGCCCTGCAAAAAGCCGCGGACGATAAATTGCGCCCGCATATCGAGCCGTGAAATTTGGCGAATGACTTCCGGCTTCAGATATTTTTCGACGGTGGACATGTAGAACCGGCCGATATGAAGAGCGAACTTGGCCGGCGGCTTGCCGCCGACCACCGACGACAAAGTCGTCGGCTGGGCTATCGTTTTTCGAACTTGGGAATTTCCGGCTCGGGAATTTCTTTCAGCAGCCGTAAAACAACGGCTTCACTGGTCATGCCTTCGGCCTGGGCTTGGAAATTAGTGCTGAGGCGGTGCCTGAGGACGGGGACGGCGATTTTCTTTACGTCGTCAATGGCCACGCTGAATCGGCCTTCCATCGCGGCCAGGGCCTTGCCGCCTTGAATTAAAAATTGCCCGGCGCGGGGACCAGCGCCCCAATCGACCAAGTCGCGGACAAATTCCGGAGCGGAGGCGTCTTTGGGCCGGGTGGCCCGAACCAGTCGAGACACGTATTTGACGATGTATTCGCTCACTGCCACACTGCCGACGAGTTTTTGTAAGTTGACAATGGACTTGCCGGTGAGAACT
>DATJYL010000103.1 GCA_035499655.1 Pirellulales bacterium | reverse complement strand
GGGCGAGGTCAAGCTGTACAGTGGCGCCATGTTGGCCGCAGGCGCGGCGACCACCGGCACACACTTGGTCGCGAATCCCGATACGGCCCTGATTAGTGTCAGCGGCTTGATTCCGGTAACCACCGTCAACGGCAGCGCAATCGCCACCATTGG
Source organism: Pirellulales bacterium (assembly GCA_035499655.1). Lineage (NCBI taxonomy): Bacteria > Pseudomonadati > Planctomycetota > Planctomycetia > Pirellulales > Pirellulales bacterium. The sequence continues at coordinate 10,263 of DATJYL010000103.1, read as the reverse complement.
TGTCGTCGGTCAATCGGTCTCCGGGTCCACTATTGCAGCTGGTACGACCGTGAGTTCGATGACCAACAGCACCACCGTCGCTTTGTCCCTGCCGGCCACTGGTTCCGCGACAATTACCGCCGTGCTGGGTCCCGCCGTCGTCACGCTGAAAACAACCAAGGGTAAAACAGCCGCCACGATCAGCAATGTGCTCAGCGTCGACGGGCTGATCGTCGGCCAATCGGTTGCCGGTTCCAATTCAGTGATCGTCACAACCACCAGTGGCAGCAAAATGGTCAATGTGTCCAGCGTTGCTGGGCTGACCGTCGGGGAGCCTGTGACTGGCCTCAACATTCCGGGGAATACAACCATATCTGCAATAGGTGTCGGTACGATCACTCTGTCTGCGGCAGCGACAGGCAGCGGGACGGTGATTGCAGATTTCGACCCGGTGGCTTCCAACAGCATCATCAGCGCACTGGGTTCCAGTGTGGGCGGCATCACCATCAAGTTGTCGGCGAATATCAAAAGCACTGGCTCAAACAATATTTTCGCCGCTGGATTCATGCCCGAAGCCGCCACCTACAAGAGCGGCCTGTATGTCGCGGCAGGAGACCTGACCGGCAGCGGAGATATCGACATTGTTACCTCTCGATCCAGCACTGTGCCCAATGTCGAAGTTTTCGAAGTCAATAACTTACTTCTGGGCGACGATATCCCGGATGTGGCCTTCAACCCCTACACCACCAAATTCCTGACCGGAGCGCAGATCGCGGTGGGTGATGTCGACGGTAATGGGGTCGACCAAATTGTTACCGCCCCAGGAACGGGCCAATCCGTGCAGATCAAGGTGTTTGATTACAACACGGTGCTGGATGACTTTGATAATAATCTGGCCGTGACGCCGGAGCGTACATTCCTGGGATTTGAATCAACCTTCAAAAATAGCGTCTCGTTGGCCTTGGGTGATGCCGATGGCGACGGAACCGACGAAATTATGCTGGGGGCCGGCAGCGGCGGCACATCGCGCGTCAGGGTGCTTGACGGTTACGGCGACCTGCTCGAGCAATTTCAGGCCTTTACCGCGGGTAATACCAGCGCAGCCTTGCGAATCGCCGCAGTCGATGTCAACGGAGAGGCGGAATTGTTTGTCGGCCAGGGGATCGTGAGTAAAACCCATGTGATCGAAGGGTTCGATCCGCTTACAGGCAAGTTGATCGATACCTTCATGGAAACTGATCCCGCGATGACCGACGGCATATTCCTGGGTTAATATCCGCACGAAGTGCCTAGACTCGGCTGCGAACGGCCAACGATTCCGGCGCGGGGCCCTGGCTATTTGCTCAAAATGGTTGGTGCAATCCAATTTATCGGAACTTTTGACAAACTTGTTGCGTTAAGTAAAGGGCGCAATTAACTCGTCCTGTCGCACGGGGCAGTCGTAGCAGCTTGACACTGCGAAAACCCCCAATGAAACTAAAAACTATGCCCAGCCCTAGGGGCGCTGGGCGTTGAAGCATCAGGGAGAATTACGGAACAGACCGACGGCGCCGCCGCTGCGGACTGTCGATTGGGCGATTTTCCCCGAGTGTTTTTCGGTAAAAGAGGTCGGGCGAACAAAGTAAACGAAGAGGCTGCGCCACCCGAGCAATCGCGGTGGGGCTTAATTCTTCAACGTAAGTTGACGCCCAGTCCGCCAAATGCTTGAGCTGTTAATGTACCTGCGTTGATTCACTATCCTTGGCCCTTGTCTTCCCACGGTATCGCCATGCTTCCGGAACAAAGAGGTTTGCTGTCGGGGTTGTTTTCAAGTTTCCGTCGCCCTAAGCGCGCTGGCCGCCAAAGCTGTGGACGCAGAACCCATTTCGGGCGGCAAGCCGTCGTGGAGCAATTGGAAGATAGGCGCTTGCTCGTAACCCGCGTGTGGCTCGACTTCGGTAACGGTTACACAGCCCCCACCAGCGGACCCTACGCTGGCCTGGGAACGTTATTGGGCCTCACCTTCGACGGAATTCACGACGCCATGGTCCGTCCAGCGCAGGCCGGAAATGTCGTTTACGAGGAAGAACTAGGGCTAATGCTGAATAACGCCACGACGGGGACGCCATTTAACTTCGTCGGCCTGAGCAGTTATCTGAATAGTTATCTGGATACCGTCGCTGTGCCCACGGACACCCTGACCCTGGAAGAGGCCATTACCGCACAAATAGAACAGGCCTTGGAGCCCTTCGACATCCAGGTAATTTCTTCCTTCAACAGCAACATCGTAAATTTCGGCGTCAATGGCCAAACTATTCCTGCCAGCGGGTCCACAAACTTGTCGAACATTGCGGCACTGGATGCGCTCAATGACACGGGACAACAATTTGGCAGCAACGACGTGTTTATCGACTTCGCCGGCATTTTTCAGACAGTGAATAGTACGGCGTTCGCTTCCAATGTGCCAATCAGCGCCGATTTCGCCGTACAATCGCCCAATGCGGCAGGGGCAAGGCCAAGCCGGCTTGATACCGGGGGCATTATCGACGTGAACTACTGGGTCAATCGGGTGCTGGGACCCGGTGGAACCGGCGGATCGTTAAATGTGGCTTTGGCCAATGCAGCCTTGTATGCAATCGGCTGGGACTTTGGTTTATCGGAAGTGGAAAACGGTACGACTGGTCCATTCTCCAATTTTGGCGACCCAAATGTGCAGCTCCTCAATCAATCGAACGCGATGGTAGAAGGGGGCTTCCTTGAGTCGTCGGAATTCGTCCCGACCATCAGCGACACCAACTCCGCTTATTTTAATAACTTTCCAATGATGCAGGATGGCGCCAATTTTCAACCCATGCTGCAACCTGGAACTTTGGAGCAGGCGGCGCTCCTCGGTGTTCCACAATTTCCTTTGCCTCCACAGGACACTTCCTTCAATCTCAGTGGCGACGGCGTAACGATTTCTGAAACCGAACCAGCCGGTTATTCCCCGTTTGTTTTTCCTGACGCCACGTTCAATGATGATCCAACGGTTACCATCAACAGCTACCTGCAACTGACAAGCGATTCCGATATTGGCCCCAATCCCGACATCGCCTATGTGACCGGCACGGGTGGGTTCGATCAGATTTACATCACGAAGCTCAATGCCACCCAGGCAAAAGTCACCGTCACAGCATACACCGACAATACTTACACCACGACCATTAGCGACGCGGCCGCGGCCTTGGGTGATCCGGGTGTTATCTCGAGCTATACCTATAACATCAATCTGACGAAAATTGTGACGCCGGGCCGCAAAGATGACGGCCAACCGTTTAAGATTGTGGTCGATGGCACCACCAATGCAGACCAAATTTATCTCGATCCGACGCTTGGTGTGGAGGTCGAAGTGCATGGCGGTGCGGACGTAAAAACACTCAACATCACCGGCAACGGCGCTTACAACGTTCAGTACACTCCCCTCGCGCCAGCTTCGAACAATTACCAAGGAGAAATCGCCGAGATTGCCGCTCTGATTCCACAAGGTTTAATTCCCGGCGCGGCGGGCACGCTGCTCATTTCTGGAACAGCCGTGACCACGAGCACGACTGTCGTGAACAAAAAAATCGTGACCCGCTCCACAAGCACGCCTTTCAAGACCACGGTTTTGCTGCAGCAATTCAACCCAGCTCCTGACCCCATCACCGGCGACTTAAGCGCTCTACGGCTGGAAAACTTTAACCAGCTTGATTACACGGCCCCGGGCTTTTTGAATAACGAATACAACGTCACTAGCCTACTCGATGGCTCATGGCAAATATCCGGTCAGGTCGACAGCGCCTTTTTCCCGCCTTCTTTGACCGGCAATCTGCAATTCAACAACATCAAGCAATTAGTAATCGACACCAGCAAGGGAGCCAGCACCGATACCGTCAGCTTTGACACCGGCGATCAAACGCCCCAGGGTTTGCAATTTGTGAACGTGGTGATGGGGGCCCAGGCCTTTGGCGGCGCCGACGAATTGGATTTCAACGATTCGCTCAATGCCGACGGCTCGCCCAATTTGGAAGATCAAAATTACCTGCTTTCGACAACCCAGTTGCTGCCGGTTCAGCCGGCCGGATCGGTGTTTACGGGCTTTACTTATAGCGGCGTGGAAGTACTGACGCTCAACGGCACCCAAGGAACCGACCAGTTCACCGTTACGCCCAGCACCACGACGTCGTACATCATCAATGGCGATCCGGGGGCCGTGCAAAACACGCTGGCCGTCCATTTGGCCGGCACGCAATATTCAGAATCGGACGATGGCGCCGGAAATGGCCAGTGGACGTTTGGCAACCGCAAGACAATTACGTTTACCAATATCCAGAATATCGTGAATCAGTTCGGCCAGGACGGCGTAGATCCGGCCGATTACGCGGCCAATCCGATTGCCGACAACAGTTCGCCCATTTATGCCGGCAGCGACCAAAGCGACATTATTGCCCTGGCCAACAGCGGCGGCGGTAAGCCATTAGTCCAGGTGTACAGCGCCATTACCAATCAGTTGCTATACCAGTTTTATGCTTACGCGCAAAACTTCGTTGGTGGCGTCAGGGTTACCACGGCCGACGTGGACGGCGATGGCGTGCCCGACATCATTGTTGCTCCAGGCGCTGGAATTTCGGCCGAGGTAAAGATATACAGCGGCGCCATCATGGCTGCCAATACTACCGGCGCCCAGAAATTTGTGAACAATCCTGACTCCATCGCCGGAGCGCTGCTTACAGATCTCGTTCCCGACCCCAACTACAAGAGCGGCCTGTACGTGGCCGTGGGCGATGTCAACGGAGATGGTACGCCGGATTTAATTACTTCGCATTCCAAGGGCGCGCCGCTCGTGAGCGTATTTTTGAATGACGGCAGCGGGATGTTTACCAACCCCATTCCGGATGCCGCCTTCGCACCGTATCCCAAAACCATGACTGCCGGCGTGGCCATTGCCGCAGGCGATACCGATGGTGATGGCATCGACGAAATTGTTACCGCACCAGGTGTCGGCCAAAGCAACCTGATCAAGGAATACAGCTTTTTCGATGTCGCCGCGAATTCGACTACTCCGATCCGACAATTCTACGGTTTCGAAAACACGTTCAAAGGCGGGGTCTCGCTCACGATGGCTGACGTCGATGGCACCACGATCGGCGGAAATGAAGTTGATGAAATTATTTTGGGCGCCGGGGCCGGCGGAAAATCGCGCGTGCGGGTATTAGACGGCGTTGGCACGCTGGAACGCGAATTCCAAGCTTATACCACCGGCAACATCAACGCTGCGGTGAACGTGCTGGCCCGCGACATCGACGGCAGCGGAGTAGCCCAACTGTATACTACGCCTGTCGGCAGCGCAACGACTCATACGGTCCAACTGCTCGATCCGTTAGCGGTAGTGAACCCGCTGGCCACGCCGCTGGTTGCACCGCTGGTCGACACGATCATGGAAAGCAGCGTGGACCTCAAATCTGGAATCAATCTGGGTTAGAGGAGCGTTCCGCTAAACGTGCGGCATATCACTAGCGCGGTCCCCGTTCCATTTGAACTTCAATCGGCAAGGCGTTGCTCCCAAGCGGCATTTCTAGACGAATTTTCTCGACCAATGCACTCCTGAAGTGCGGCACCGTCGAAGGCTTGAGTTCGTTTTCAGAGTGACGATTTCTGCGATTGCGCTCCGTTGCGCTCCAGTGGTGTGCGGGGCTGGAAGTTATTGCTTGGCTCGCCGGCCTCGGGCACCCCTTCAGGACGACCGCCCACACTTTTTTCGACAGCACTCGATGGAGAGTAGCCCATCATATCGAGAAATTTGGCCATGTCGATGATTTCCACACCCAAGGTGTCAGCGTCTTTTAGCAGCGTGCTAATGCCGGCGCTATTGTAACCTTCGTGATTGGTTTCTCCCTCAACTACATAGCGTGTCGTGGGCATCAAGGCGCCCTTCACGTTCCCTTTTTCGTCAGTCTCAGCATCGATCACGCCGCCGTTGGTGCGGATGATTTCGCGAACTTTCTGGATCTCGTTAGTACCTTTGGCATCAACGTCGAAAAAACCCACCAGGCCGAAGTGAGCCGGCTGACCCGGACGCCACAGCGGCGTATAAATGATGTCGCCCGGCAAGAGCGGATTCGAAGAGGAGTCTTCTAGGATCCGACATTCAGCCAGGTGCGGTCCCGTAACGTTGATGACTTCCAAAACGCCCTTGCGCTTGGCCTCGCTAACCACCGACTGATTTTCCGACTCCACGGCGCTGATGCCTTGCTTCTTGCTGGGCACCGCGGTGGGATCGGTCGTGTTTTGATCGAACACGGCAAACGTCACCCGTTTGTGAAGTAAATCATCGCTGCCCAGGTTGATATAAGCGGTGTTGTCGCGCTGGTCGACCCACACAATTTTTCCGCTGGGTTGCGAATTGACCGAGAATTTGCCGTGCAAATCCTTCATCTCGTCTTCTCTCGACTTAAGCTGCCTTCGCAACGTATCGATCGATTTATCGCGTTCCGCGACTTTATTGGTCAAATCGGTCCGCTCGGTTTCCATTTCCTTGTCGCGCTTCTGCAACGTCGTCGATAGCTCCTCTTGCGAATCTTCCAGCTTTTTCACGTGCTCGGTGTTGGCGGCCCGTTCGGCCAAATAATCGGCCACGGCCTTTTCTTTTTCGGCGGCCAGTGATTTCTTTTCGGCCTCGTAATCGGCGGTTTTGCGGTCAAAATCGGCCTTGGCGTCACGCAAATCGGCGGACTGTTTTTCCAACTCGGCGTGTTGAGTAGCAATGATTGACTGCAACCCGACGATCATCTTGTGGTATGTTTTTTCGTCATCGGGCAACGAACCGGACCGCAACGCTTGGAACGCGGCCATATCTTTGGTCCAAGCATCGGTGGCGGCTTCTTTTTTGTCGCTGGCTTGCAGCCCGATGTACTGCATCAGCTGGTTGCGTTCGTCGCTCATGGCCGAGGCCGCTTGTCGGGCATCCCCCTCATTTTTTAGGGCATCTTTAGACTTTTGCTGCTCGTTTTGATAGTTGCGGAAAAAGACGAAAGTCGTCAGGCTGAGCAAGACGGTCAGCGTGACGAAAATGATGAGCGCGATTTGCAGACCTTGGTTTTCGCGAACAGCCATAAGGGAAGTACCTCACGAGGAGAGCGAATGCGGCTTCCGGAAAGGCACGGCTCAAGCCAGGCGGCCGTATTGACCACACCGCGCTGAACACTCAGAACTTAGAGCACCTATCCGACGGATTGCTGTTTTGACCGTAAGATTTTTCAAATCAACAACCTACGTCGATTTTAATTGGCCGGAAATGGCGTGTCAAATAAGGGGTTGTGTCGTTGATTAAATCGCAAATCATGCGCAATTCTGTCGATTCGCAAGCCATACTGGAAGATTACCGCTGGCTAGTTAGCCTGGACGGCGCCCAATGGCTGGCCCGGGCAGCATCGCTGGCGGGAAAGGATGCATCTCTGGTTACGCTGGCCGCGACCTTGCGGCAGAAGCTTCCCGCGCCGCGGGTCCATCTGCTATTGGAACAATTGGAGCTTCGTCCCAAGGCCAAGGAGAAGTTCCCTCTGGCCGCGCAGATGTTCTTTATTCCCTTAGCCTTAGAACAAGCCACCGACTGGTGGGTGGCGGCGTACAAAGCCAGCCGTTTTCCCCAGGACCAGCCGTTGGCCGACCTGTGTTGCGGCATCGGCGGCGACTCGCTCGCGCTGGCGCAACGCGGAAATGTGCGGGGGGTGGACCGCAACCCCGTCGCCGTAATTCTGGCCGAGGCCAACGTGGCGGCCGTGCTTGGTACCGGCGATTCATGCTCGAAGGCCGCCGTGACCTTCGACGTGAAAGAGGTGGCCGAGGCAGGAGTCCTCTCCAATGTGGTGGCCTGGCACATCGACCCCGATCGCCGTTCCACTGGCCGACGAACCACCAATGTGGAATTGCACGATCCGGGACCCGCTGTGCTCACTCGGATGCTTTCGGCCTGTCCCCATGCAGCCATCAAACTTGCTCCGGCAGCCGATTTGACCGAGTCCTGGTGGCGCGAGGCCGAATTGGAATGGATCGGCCGCGGCAGGCAATGTCGACAATTGGTCGCCTGGTTTGGCAGCTTAGCGCTTCACCCGGGCCGCAGGCGCGCCACGGTGGTAAAATCGTCAGCCATCGCAGGCGGAAATGCGGCGCCACCGATATTGGAACAAGCTGCCGCGACGTTCATTGGCGAACCGAATCTAGAATGTCCTCTGGCTCCGCAAATTGGCCGCTACGTGTTTGAACCCGATGCCGCGATATTGGGGGCAAAACTCGAGGGAGCGCTGACTGCTGAGTACGAGATCATGAGAATCACGCCGGGCGTGGCATATTTCACGGCCGACACCTTGATCAACAGCCCGCTGCTCGATTGCTTTGAAGTGCAGGAAGTTCTGCCGTACTGTGTAAAGCCGCTGCGTCAGTGGCTTACTCGGCGAAGCATAGGGCGGCTGGAAGTGAAGAAACGAGGTGTTCCGCTCGATCCAGAAAAAGTCCGCAGCGAATTGCTCGCTGGTCAAAACGGCGATGACGAAATCACGCTGCTGCTGGCGCGCGTGCAGGGGCACATTACCGCAATTCTGGCAAAGCGAAGCGGAGTTATTTCTTCGCAGTAGATTTCGAGGCGGCGGTTTTAGGGGCCGGCGGCAGGTATTCCTCGGTGAAGCGGCCGACAAAGTGCACGCTGCTGTCAGCGCCGTGGAACCCCAGCACGCGCTCGTCCAAATCGAGCTGCTTGGAAAGCACTCGGCCAGCGTCTAAATCAAAGCGAATGGTCCCTTGCGTCAAGCGCTGCACCAGTTGTGATTGAATGGCCGGATTATTCACAGGGGTAAGTACCTGAGTGGCAACCGAAATCGTGGCCACACCATGCACCACTTTTTCCAGCGTGTAATGCTGGCGGGTTTTGATGACTTTGGTTTCGCCTTCTTCCAGCGTGATGGTAACATCTTGCGGCACGTTCCAGCTTTCGCCCACTGCAACCGGCGCGGGCGGCAGGGGAACGACCATATCGCTCGTTTGCTGTTCGACGGTCGAAATTTTCTGCCCTCGATCCATTTTTTTGGTAATTTTGCCTGTGGCGTCAATGGTCACCACCGACAGCGGCACGCCAACTTCTTTAGCCACGGCCGCGTAAATCGGCGGCGGATCTTTATCGGTCTTGCTGTTATAGGTGACTTCTTGATGATCGCTCAGTTTTTGCCGCATGTCGACGCTTTCGACAGAATGCTCGAAAGTCACACTGCCATCGGGTTCAACTTCTTTGATGTGCCAGACTTTGACCGAGCCGCTGGTGCTTTCAGCGGTTTGTGAGGTGCCGGAAATGGTGGTTTCTGAATTCGCCTGATGCCACACTTGCGTGCGGACAATTTCGCCCGGCTGGAATTTGTAACGCAATGTGTATTTGGGTCCAGCAGAAGGCGCGGGCGAAGAGGCATCGTCGGCAAGTGCCGTCCGCTCCATCAGGGCCATCGACATGGCCCACAAAACGACAAATAAGCAGCCGATTGAGACAACAAAGCGGGAAGACATTCGACTCGACTCCGTTCGAGTAAAACTTCGTAGGGAAGGACAGCTATCTCGACGGTAACTCTACCGCCTTTTGTCCGATGGCAACCGCCCGCCCCAGCCGAGTTTTTCCCGCAACGTGCGGTAGTAACTGTGGCCGGGCACTTCCACAAATTTGAATTTGGGCTCGGCTCGCTCCACACGGACTCGGTCGTCACCTGCCAGTCCGCATAGCTCTACTCCATCGACAACCACCGTCGTTCCAGCATGCGGCTCGCTGACGACTAATTCGAACACGCGCTGGGCCGAATCGACCACCGGCCGGTTGGTCAGCGTGTGCGGACTGATCGGTAGGAACACAAACGCTTGTAAATCTTTTCGCAAAATCGGCCCGCCCGACGACAGGCTGTGCGCCGTGGATCCGATGGGCGTGGCCACGATCAAGCCGTCGCAACTATAAGTGGTTACCAATTCTGCGTCAACGTAAAGGTTGACGTCGAGAATGCAAAATGGCTTGCCTCCCCAAATGCACACTTCGTTGAGCCCCAGCATGTGATGCAACACTTTGCCGCTCCGCAACACACGGCATTCGAACATGAGATGTTCCGACACCTTGTAAAGGCCCTGGCAAACTTGTGGTAGCACACTCAGCAACTCATTGGGAGATAGGTCCGCCAGGAACCCCAGTTTTCCTAAATTCACCCCGAGAATGGGAACCTGATGGTAGCCCATTTGATGCGCGGCCCGCAGAATGGAACCGTCCCC
>DATJYL010000102.1 GCA_035499655.1 Pirellulales bacterium | reverse complement strand
CCAAAATCCCTGCCGCAACTCGTCCTAAACGGCGTTCCCATCGCTGTGCAGCCAACTGGCGACGCACCGCCGCCAATACCGGAGTGCGCAATTCATCCGGCGTGGAAGCACGTAAGGCAGTGCTTAGCTGCTGCTCCAGTGGATCGAGCGGTAAATTGTCCATAACAAGGGTTCTCACAAATAAGGGCCGTAAATCGGGAATGTTGCTTGTGAATCAATTCGGTGAAATTGGTTATCGGAGTTGTTTTGCCAACCAAGGCCGCAACGCTTCCAACGCACGGCGATAGCGGGTGGCCACGGTCGCCGCAGGCTGGCCGGTTGTTTGAGCAATTTCCTGGAAAGTCAGTCCGGCATAAATTTTGAGTTCTAAAATCTCACGATCATCTCGGTTCAACTTAGCGAGCGCCGCCGCCGCCATTTCTGCATCGTCGTGCGCAGCCGGGGCGACACTGTACTTTTCCTCCGCATAATTCGTTGCTTTTCGTTCTGGTCGACGTTTTTCCCGCCGGACTGTGCGCAGCGCTTCGTTGCGAGCCATTTGAAACAAATATGCCACCGGGTTTTCGACTTTCGCGAATCGCTTCCGATTTTGCACCGCACGCACAAACGTAGCCTGGAGCACGTCGCTGGCGCCGTCGGCATCATGGAGCCACGATAATAGATAACCGTACAATCGATCGGCGCAAGCGTCGTACAACTCGGCGAAAGCAGATTCTTCGCCGCGTGTCAGCCGCGCCGCCAGTGATTGCATGTTCGCTGCCATCGATGGCTTCTATTATAAAGAGCCTGCCGGGCCGCGGTTTTATTCAAAAATCTGAAGAAAATCCGCCGATTCGCAGCGTGGCTTGTCCAGGCGCGAACCCTGCGGTAATTTGACGGGTCGCGTAATTCTTGTAGCATCGTAGCGGGAAACAATCTGACCACTGACAACTGACAACCGACCACTTTCCATGTCCGATCCTTATTTTCAATCCCGGTTTGCCGAACGTATTGGCGGGGCCAATTACGGCAAGGGGACCGAGATCTATAAGTTCGAAAAAATCAAACGCGCCAAGCGGAAGGCCCTGGCCGAGCATCCGGAGCGCACGCTGATCGATTTCGGGATCGGCGAGAACGACGAAATGGCGCCGGAAAGCATCCGGGCTGTTATGGCCCGCGAAATCAACAGGCCTGAAAATCGAGGCTATGCTGACAATGGCATCGCCGAGTTCAAGGCGGCGGCGGCGCGGTTCATGCATCGCAACTTTGGCGTGCAGCTTGATCCGGCGACCGAAGTCAATCACTGCATCGGCTCGAAAACGGCGCTGGCCATGTTGCCGGCGGCGTTCATTAATCCTGGCGATGTCACACTGATGACCGTACCCGGCTATCCGGTTGCCGGCACACACACGAAGTATTACGGAGGGACGGTGCATCGGCTGTCGCTGCTGGCAGAGAACGATTTCTTTCCGGATTTGCAGTCCATTCCCGCCGATGTGCTGAGCCGGGCCAAGCTGCTGGTGCTCTGTTATCCCAACAGTCCGACAGGCAAAACGGCAACGCCGGAATTTTACAAGCGAGTTGTCGAATTCGCCAAAAAGCACAAAATTGTAGTCATTCAAGACGCGGCTCATGGCATGCTCAGTTACGACCGCCCGCCGCATAGTTTTCTTAGTGTGCCGGGCGCAAAAGAGGTCGGCGTGGAAATTCATTCGATGTCGAAAGGATTTCACATGATCGGCTGGCGGCTGGGATGGGTGTGCGGCCACGAACGGATTGTACGGGCTTTTTCCGATGTGAAAGACAACAGCGACAGCGGCCAATTCATCGCCATTCAAAAGGCGGCGGCTGCCGCGCTGGATGATGACGTTATTCCCCGCCAGGTGCGTGCCAAATACGAACGCCGCTTGCGGAAGCTGGTCGAAACACTCCGCCGCTGCGGCTTCACCTGCCAAATGCCCGGCGGCACGTACTTTTTGTACACGCGCAGCCCCAAGGCGTTTGCCGGGGCGAAATCGGGCCACGCACATTCCGGCGGCGTCCAATTCGAGAATGCTGAGGCCGCCAGCCAATACCTCATCAACGAACATTCCATCATCACGGTCCCGTGGGACGATGCTGGCCCGTTTCTGCGGTTCTCCGTCACGTACGAGGCGACCGACGAAAAGGCCGAAACCGCGCTGATGGCCGAAACCGAAGCGCGGCTGAAACAGTTGCAGCCGGTGTTCTGAATTACACAACCGTGTCGCGCCGGTCGAAGCGGAGGAGCAGCGATGGGCATCACCATCGAACAAAGCGGGGCCTTCATTGAAACTTGCGAGCTGCCGCCAACCGGCGATGGTCTCCTCGCCGGGCTGCGATTTGCGGTCAAGGATTTGATCGATATCGCCGGCCGCAAAACGGGCTGCGGCAATCCCAGTTGGCGCGATACGCATCCGCCGGCCCGCAGCCATGCGGTGTGCGTGGAGCAATTGCTGGCGGCCGGCGGCCGCTGCATCGGTAAAACCGTTTCCGACGAAGTGGCGTTCAGTCTGATTGGCGAAAATCATTTTTACGGCACGCCGCTGAATCCGCGAGCGCCGAACCGCGTGCCGGGCGGATCGTCCAGCGGTTCGGCATCGGCCGTCGCCTGTGGATTGGCCGATTTTGCCCTCGGCACCGATACCGGCGGTTCGGTTCGCTTTCCGGCCAGCAATTGCGGCATTTGGGGGTTGCGGCCCTCGCACGGTTTTATTTCCGTGGCCGGCGTTATGCCGTTTGCTCCCACGTTCGACACTGTCGGACTTCACGCTGGCAGTGCCAAGTTGTTGGCTCGCGCCGCTGGCGTATTGTTGGGGGCCAATCCGCGGGCGGCGGCAGGAACTGAAAGACTCGCCAAGCCCGCATATATTCACGTGTTAAAAGAAGCCTTCGCGCTGGCCGAGCCGGCCGTTTCACAGGCGCATCAAACGGCGATTGAAAACTTGCGGAAACAATTTGGCTCGGCGCTGCATGAAACGTCTCTTGTGGAAATTCTCGGCGGCGATGAGCCTGCGCCGGCGAATTTTGACTCTTGGTTCGAAACCTACTGTGTGATCCAATGGTCGGAGATTGAAAACTCGCTGGGGCCGTGGATTGCCGAGAGCAAGCCGACGTTCGGGCCGGTCACGACCAACAATTTCGAAATGATTAAAACCCTCGATCGCCGCCGGGTGTTGCCCGCCATGGTGCGGCGCGAAAAGTATTATCGGGCATTGCGAAAGTTCCTGGGGCCCGCCGATCTGCTGTGCATTCCCACGACGCCCGCTCCGGCGCCCCTGAAAGGAAGCCTGGGGTTGGACCAGCGCGTCGGCGACTACTACAAGCGGGCATTGTCGCTGACGTCCATTGCTGGCATCGGCCGTCTGCCGCAGGTGTCGTTGCCGCTGTCGAGCGTGACGGTGGGCGGCGTCGAGTTGCCGCTGGGCTTGTCGCTGTTGGGTAGCTTCGGCGAGGATTTGTTTCTCTTGGATGTCGTGCAACAAATTGCGCAAGCGCAAGTAGGACAACGTTAATTCATCGAATCTCTTACCCCTCACCCCCGGCCCTCTCCCATAAGGGGAGAGGGAGTTATTTAATCTGAGTTCATATCGAACAGCAGCAGCTCGGCGGCGGAATGTGCCGCGATTTCCAAGCGAGTTTCGTGTTCGATTGCCGCGCCGTCGCCGGGCTTCAAAGAATTGCCGTTGAGCGTGATGTCGCCGCGAATCAATTGCAGCCACGCGATGCGGCCGGCCGATAACTCGTGCGTGACCTTTTTGCCCGGTTCTAATAGCGTCGCATATACATCGGCCTGTTGGTGAATGGTCACCGAGCCATCGCGCCCATCGGGCGAAACAATCAACCGCAGCCGGTTCGTTCTGTCCGCCGCCGCCACCGTTTTCTGCTCGTAGCTGGGCGCCAGGCCGGCCCGCTGGGGCAAAATCCAAATTTGCAACAAGTGTACTGACTCCTGCGGCAACGGGTTGAATTCGCTATGGCGAATGCCCGTGCCGGCGGTCATCCGCTGCACGTCGCCGGGGCGAATGACCGAGCCCCCGGCATGAGAACCAGAAACACTGCCAAGGCTGTCTTTGTGCTCCAGCGCTCCGCTGACAATGTACGTGATAATTTCCATGTCACGGTGCGGGTGCATGCCGAAGCCCTGGCCCGGCTGCACGAAATCTTCATTGATCACCCGCAACGGCCCAAAGCCCATGTGGCGGGGATCGTAATAATCGCCGAAGGAAAACGAGTGCCGGCTGTCGAGCCAATCGATTTGGGTCGTACCCCGATCGGCGGCTTTGCGAAGGGTGATCATGGGTGGCTTCCTTTCTGCGAAGTTGCCCAACGAACGAATGCTAGGATGGAATCATTGTACGAGCGGGGACAAGGGTAACATCGGGCGATGGCGTTAGACGCCTGGGCGTCTTTGTGGTTCAACAAGTCTTGATTCACAATTCTCTCGATAGCGGTTACAATGGGAGGCATGGCGAAACGCGATAATCATTATGAAGTGGCCTTTGAGGAGTTCTTGCGACAGCGGCAAATTCCATACGTGGCCGTGGATGAAAAAAAGCGGGCTTTGTTCGGTGATGCGTCGCTAAAGAGCTTGGATTTTATCGTCTCGACGCCGCTGGGTCCGTCGTGGCTGGTCGATGTCAAGGGACGCCGCTTTCCCTCAGGCGGGCAAAAGCAGTACTGGAAAAATTGGTCGACGCATGATGATCTGCGCAGCCTGACGGCCTGGCAGCGCTTGTTCGGCCCGTCATTCAGCGGGCTGTTTGTATTCGCCTACGACATTGTGGGAGATCGCGCCCCACTGCCGGCCGAGCAACTGTTTGCCTTCGGTGGGCGTCTGTATGGCTTTTTGGGAGTCCGGTTGGCGGATTACACGGCCCGGGCGCACACCATATCGGCGGCTTGGGACACGCTGGCCATGTCGACCCGCGATTTTCGCCGTGTCGCGGCCCCAGTGGAGGAGTTTTTTTGCCAAGTTGACGAGCCGGAAGCGGTCGACGAGCCGGCTGTTGCTTTTTCGGCGGCGTGGTAAAATGAAGCGGCCGCCCATTCGCTGATTCAAAATCGGAGCGAATGAACCGCGGATTGGCGAGATCCGATGCGGGTGGAACCTGACGATTACCGAAGGATGAACGAATTGGTGTTGCGCATGAATCTCAGTCGCAAGCTGCATGCTTTCTCTCGATCTGCCGGTCGCGGACTCCGCCGTGCATGGCCGGCCGCATTGATCGGCTGGGGCATGGCGACGTGTCCGGGGGAGGCTTTGGCCGAGGGAACCAATGGATTATCGGGTCCGCACGGCGATACCTGGCCCGCGCTATTGGTGATTTTGTGCTTGGCACTGGGATTGGTTCTATTGGTTCGCTCCTCGGGCCGACATGCGGAGTCGAAGCTGGAAAAGCTCGACGAGGAGTAAGCCTTGATCGCTTGAATCGGCGGGAATTAAGTTCCCGAGGGGCTCTTCGGAGCGCTCGATTTTCCATCGCCAGACTTCCCGCCGGCTGCCTTCCCGTCGCCCGTCTTTCCGCCAGTTTTTCCACCTGCTGGCGCGCTGCCGGTTTTTCCGTCGGTTGCTGTCTCATCGTCGCTGTCATCAGACTTGTCGCTGGCGGTGGCCGCTTTGGCGATGGCCTGCACCAGGGGATCTTCATTAGCGTCTTGTGCCAAGATATTTAGTTCGCCAAACGCTGTCGTCCAGGAGATGCGAAATTGCGCTTTGTTCTTTTTGATTGCCGCCAACGAAGCAGCGGCAAAGATTCTCTCCTGCAATCTTTCGTCGTCGTTGCTGATGTCGCCGTCGACTTTATTGGTCAGCAGTTTTACGAGTTTATCGACATACAGACTGCGCAACACATCGTCACCTTTGTTGTTTTTGTCGATCAGGCGTTTGGTGATAATCGCCGCCTCGTGGCGGACATCCCGATCTGGGTCGGTGCTGATTAAATTGGCAACACTATCTAGGATCACATCGGCTTGATTTTCCGCTTGTTTTACGGCGAGCAAGCGTTCCAATGCATTCTTGCTGCCCAAGGCAATCGTCACTTGCGACAACGTCGAACCGTCGCTCCCGGTTGTCGCAGAAGCAGCGGGCGGTGGGGTGATTTTCTCTGCGGCCGTATAGATTGCCTTATTCAGAAAGCGGTCGTCTCCGACAGCCCCGCTGAGCGCTGCCAGCGAGTCCTGCGCGGCGGGCCCAATGTTTTGTAAGGCTACGGCTGCTTGGAGTTTTAAAAACGCTCCCCCTTGGGATTCCTCGGTCTTGGGATTTTCTAACACTTGCTCCAAGCAATGGACGGCATCGTCCACATGCGTGCCCAGTCCGTCGGCGCCCAGTTGGCCGAGCATGTCGATGGCGGCGCCGCGCTGAGAAACACATTCCTTTGAATTGAGCGCTAACGTAGTGAGTTTCGAAACATAGGTCTCGTCAGCGGCGTAGGCAGGCAGTGCCACGAGGACCGTTAAGAGAAGACAGACGGGTTTCATCGTTAAAGTCCTCCAAAATTAGCGAATTGATGACATCCACTCCGCCTTAACTCCGCGACCGAGATTTCCGAAACCCTCCAATTCAACCAGCATGGCCTAGTTTATCTGAAGGAGGTGGGGGATCAACTCCCCCAGAATGACAAACCCCAAGTTTACACTGTTATATCGGGGGGTTCTAAACCACCAACGGTTCTATTTCCGTTGAGGCTTCATCGCGGAGAGCCAGGCTATTCTCTTGCCACCAAAGTAGATACGGCGATGTCATGGAGTTCCCTATGGTTGATACAGTTCGCACAGGCGCCCAAATTGGTTTAACTAGACCCCCCTCTGGAGGACGATAAAAAGCCCATGCGGCCGGCCGCATGCAACGGCTCTTTTTATAGGCCGGGTTTGCGCAAAGAAGCATTCTTTGGGGGGCTCATGTTCTCGTCTCGATCATTCCGGGTATTGGGTGCTTGCGCCGTCGGTCTATTGCTGGCCTGTTCGTGTCAGACGTTTCAGATTGCGCCGCCGGTTTCCCAAGTTGTGCATGCCGAACGCCAAGGGCACGGCGACGATTTAGAAGTTTGCAAGGAGCCTACGGTCGAGGCGCTGGCGCACGATTTGGACAAGCTCGAGGGGCATATCGAAAAGTACGGCAGCGTCGTGGCCAAACAGCCGGACGTCTGGGGCCAGGCCCGATTGACGCGATACCGTGAGGAATTCGAGCAGCAGATGGCGTCGCAACTGACGTCGTTTGCAACCACGCTGCAAGGAGCGGTTTCAGAATCTGATCAAGCGTATTTTGCGGACGCCTTTGCCCTCAGCGCTGCCGCCAGTCCACGTGGCAGAGCCGCTGCCAAGGAACCCGCGACAACCAGTAGCTCCAGTTCTTCCTCTGCGCCGTCGACGAATACCACGTCGGCCTCTCCCAGCCCGTCTTCCACCTCAACTTCGAACAATTCCAGTGGAAATCTGGCCGTTCCCGAATTGCCCGATGCCTTCGGCGCATTTTCGAACATCAGTAGAAACCCCGTGGGTGGAACAACTCCGCCGCTGGGCATTCAATTTGCCGACGCCAAGACGGGCATCCAGCTCGAACCGACGGTGATCCTTGACGAAAGAGCGCGGTTCTTAAATCACTTGCAGGAATTGCGACGGATTAACGAGGGAGACGATACCGCCGACGCCCCGGGTTATTCGCTTAATTTAGTGCGGATTCCCATGTCGGTGCTGCCGGGCAAATATACCGACATTGGCTTCGGCGCCGAAGCCACCTGCACGATGCAACCGTATTTGAGCGAAGACTTGTTGCCCACAACATTTCGCAATTTGGTGATGAACGACATGATCGATCAACTGGCTTTTCCGATTACAGATTTTATCAATCGCAAGAGTAACAAGCCGTACTTTCGCACCAATGGCGTGGACGACATTGACCAGTTGCTG
>DATJYL010000101.1 GCA_035499655.1 Pirellulales bacterium | reverse complement strand
ACGGGCCAGCGAGCCGCCGGGTTCATCCCGGCGGTAATATCGCTGGCGATTTAGCCGCCGAGCTTGCTCGGCGCTGACCCAGCGACACACGGAACCACAGCCGCTTCCCCCACCAACCAAAAACGCACGACCCCTCGGGGCAGACGACACCGGAAACTTTTTAACAAAGAGTCCGCAAATGCTTTCCTGCGCGCACAGCTCAGCTGGATTGGTGCGCTTCGGCATAAATTCGCAATGCCGCACGGACACGCTCTTCCCAGCCCGGCCCTGTTTGGCGAAACCAAGCCAGCACGTCAGAATCGACTTGCAGCGTGATCGGCACTGGATTGCCTGGCATGCGCAATTTGGCCTTGGCAAAGAAATCGTTACCCACCGGCGGCACTTGCGATGTGTCAATCGTTTGATCGCTCAGTGCGTCAACCTTGGCCCAATCGGTCCTTGAGGAATTGCTCATATTGGCTTTGCTCATGGGTTAGCGCCTTTCGCAACGAGATTATACGAATGGCGTCTTCCCGCTCTGTAAAAACGACCACAACGACACGACCCTGTAATAACCCGATGCCGATCCAGCGATCTTCTCCGTAATCTTTGCTGTCGTCCAAGGCCACGGCCATGGGAAATTCGAACAATTGCCAAGCATCCGTAAAATCGATTCCGTGGATGCGGATGTTTGATTCATTCTTGGCTTCGTCCCATTCGAATTGCATCGCCTCAGCCTATATCATCATATCATGCTGGGCAAGCAAAGTCTGTCGTGCGGTAGCGGCCCGAAATGCTAAATGCCAAATGTTCGCGAGTGTACTTGGTGGGTCGTTCGTCCCGGCACGCCCGAATCGTCATTCGTCATTTCCCCGTCATCGGGTGCTGTTGGAAAAAATCCCAAATCATGTCGTTGGCGGAAATTTGCTGCGTCGCTTTGCCCAGAGTGTTTTCCATGGCCGGCAGCATGGGGCGGCCGGGCCAGTTGTGCCCACCGCCGGTAATTTGAATCAGCACCACTTCGCTCCCGTCTTTGCCCGGGCCATAGGTGTAGCGCTTCACGCTGGTGCCGTCGTCCACTTTGTTGGGCAGCGTTTCCACGCGCGGCGTGTCGGGACAGCCGTCGAGCTTGGCCCAAATGTGCATGGTGTCGTCCACGCCTTTGCAGTGCAGCAGCTCCTGCGCGGCGCTACGGCTGCCGTCGTAGGGGACCAGTTTGTCGAGTGTGCCGTGAAAGTGCAGCACCGGCACGGGCCGCGTCAAATGCACGTCGTCCTGGCACAGTGTGCCGGAAATCGGCGCGATGGCGGCAATGCGGTCGCTCATTTCGGCGGCCAGGCGGTAGCACATCATGCCGCCGTTGGAAATGCCCGTGGCGTAAATGCGCTTGCCATCAACATTCAACACCGCGCCCAAGTCGTCCAGCACCGCGCCGAGAAATTTCACATCGTTGGGCGGAGTGCGTGGCAGCAACCCTTGCCGGTCGCGCCCACCGGAGTTCCAAAACAGCGCCGTGTCGCGCATACCGGTTCCGTTGGGATACACCGCGATGAAATTATTTTGGTCGGCGGTGCGGTTCAGGCCGGAATAAATGGCCGTGATGGGCCCGTTGGTCCACGCGCCGTGCAGCACCAACACCACCGGTGTGGGCTGCTGCGGATTGTACTTTTCGGGCACATATACTTGAAACGATCGCTCGCGATCATCCACCGTCAGCGTGCGGTTGTGGGTTCCCGGTGCAAGCGGTTGGACGTCGGCGCCCAGCGCCAGGGCGCAACAAAGAAGAACAGCGTTCATGGCAGAAGTTCCCGTGATTGGCAAAATGAAGGGCCCGCCGAAATGAAACCTGTGGCCGGGCTATCCAATTATAGAACCAAGAACGAGACCGGCGGTATCGCAGAAAACCGCGGCGCTGAATGGGTGAACTCGTTCTGCCTTCCGCCTTCTGCTGTCTGCTTTCTGCCTTCTCTCAAGCCGCTTTGCGCTGCCCGTGGGGGCGTGAGACTTTCAGCAAATCGCCCATCGCCATGCGGATGATTTCGTCCATGGCCGTTTGCCGAACCGCCGCCGCCACCGCGCCGGAACAATGGGTGCTTTCGACCAGCACCAGCATTTCCTGATCCAGCACCGACGCCGAGCGGGCCCGAATGTAACCCCGCGCCGCCGGCAGGCTGAGACGGTGGACGTTTTGTCCCAGCCGCAATGCTACCTCGGCCTGGCACTGCTGCGCAACTTCGGCTCCCCACGCGGCAATTTGGCGGGCAGCGCTTTGTGTTTCAATCCAATTCAAAAGCGACATGATGCACTCCCAGAGGACGCTCGACCTTATCGGAGCAAACAAATTCCAAACTGTTTTCCGCCCGCTGTTGCCTTTTTCGACTGTTCGGACAGCGCCGCCGAAAGGCAACCGCTAGCGAACTGGGCGGCGATTCAAGTTGTCTGGTGGAAAAGTCGATTCCAAGGGGAGACTCGTTATGATAAGCAAGTCTTGACCGTTCGTCCGGGTTTTCCTAAGTTACCAGAATGAACGTGCGGTCAGAAGAAGCATAGTCGGCGCCGTCGCCAAGAGGCTAAGGCAGCGGATTGCAAATCCGCCATCGTCGGTTCGACTCCGACCGGCGCCTTTGAAGAAACCGTTTGGTCCACAATCGGTCACCCATTTCGCGGATTGCATCCGTCAGGGCTCGGTCAAAATTAGGCGAGGCCGGCTTACGCCTTCGACGGTGTCCCGTTCTCCGACGGGAGTTCTGCCGCGAGTTCTTCTTGCAGATCGTGCACCAGCGGAAAATCGACCACGATGATGGTTCCTTTCCCCAGGGCCGTTTCAATGGTGGCCACGGTTCCCAGTAGCCGGGCGCGCTGCCTGATGCCCTGCAAGCCGAACTGCTCCTCTTGCACTTTACTGGGATCAAAACCGCAGCCCCAATCGCGAATGATCAGCCGCACCCACAGGCCGTGCTGCAGCAATTCGACCAGCGCCCGCCGCGAGTGGCTGTGTTGGCGAATGTTGGACAACCCTTCTTGCGTGATGCGGAAAATGGCCACTTCCAGGGGCGCCGCCAAGCGGCCGAAATAAGACAGGTTGACGAAATCGATCTGCGGAATCTCGGGCCGCGACTCGTTCACCAGATATTCCAAGGCGGCGGCGACGCCTTGCTCGTCGAGGATCGGGGGGCGCAAGCCGCTGATCAGGCGTCGGGCTTCGGCCAAGGCATCGCGCAGCAAACTCAAGCCACGGTTGAAATCGGCGGATTGCGATTGACCCTTTCGCGATTTGCCGGCCTCGGCGGAGGCTTCCAAGTGCATCAGTCCGCCGGTCAGATATTGCACCAGGCCATCGTGAATATCGTAGGCCACCAGTTGGCGTTCGCGCTCTTGCAGGTCGAGCAAGCGGCGCAACAGTTGCTGTTCGCGCTTCAATTGCTCTTCGGTCTGCTTACGATGCGTAATATCGGTGGCGATACGAACCACCGATTCCACGCGGCCGTTGTGATAAATCGGTCCCAGGCGGGCCGCAAACCAGGCGCTGCCCCCTTCCGGCCGGTGAATCAGGGCTTCGTATTGCTGAGGCTGCCCGGTCGTGCAGACGGCTTGGTGCGCTTGCCGGGCGGCGTCCCAGAACTCCGGATCAATGTAATCGTAGACGCTTCGTCCCAGCGTGGTTTTGAAGCCAGGCGTGGACCGATTGATAAACTTGATCGTGCCGGCAAGGTCCGTGAGAATGATAATATCGGGCGCATTTTCTACGAGTGACCGCCACTTGGCTTCGCTTTGCTCCAGCTTAGCTTCGTACTCTTTCGATTGAGTAACGTCGCGCAAGGAGCCGGACATGCGCAGCAGTCGTCCTTGCTCATCCCACACGCCTTGTCCACGCGCGCTGAACCAGCGATATTCCCCCGATTTGACGCGCAGGCGATATTCAATGTCGTAAGGGCGCTTATGTTCGATATGCTCCACCAGGGCCGCGAAGACGCGCTGGCGATCGTCGGGATGGAGCAGCAATTCCCAACTTGATAGCACACTGGGAAACTCTTCGTCGTTGTATCCCAACAACTGCTTCATCCGTTGCGAATACCAAACTTTGGTGTCGGGTTGGTCCCACGGCCCGCCCATAGGTTGGGCATCCCACAGACCATCGTTGGCGCCGCGGACCGCCAATTCAAACCGCTCGATGCTATTCCGCAATTGGAGCTCGACGTCAGCGGATTTGATTCGGCTTTGCACGCGCCGGGCCGCAATCTGCAATCGAACCCGCAAGAGGTCAGGGTCGGACGGATACGGCAGGTAGTCGTCGGCGCCGGCGTCAAGCAGGGTTTGCAATTGGGAGGCCGTGGTGTGCCGTGTCACGATCAAAATGAGCGAGCGGCAACGAGGATCGGTTTCACGAAATTGTCGGCACGCAGCCAAACCATCGAGTTTGGATATTCCCCAACCAACGACGACCAATGCGGGAGGCGGAGCAGCGAAATCCTTCAGCGCCGTGGCAACATCGTCCAGCACGATGGGCTCAAAGCCGGCTTCAAGCAACGCGGCAACTAACAGTTCCGACAACTCTTGCAGATCGAGAAGAACAAGGGCTTGCATGGCGCTGGGATGGGTTTGCAGTGAGCTAACGAGTGTTTCCTCAACGGACATAATTCTAAGGTTTCATTTTAATGTATGTGCAACGCCGAGATGACCCTGGGCACGGATGGAACAGATCGAATCATGAAAAATCTCAATTTCTGGGCTAAAAATTCTTGCAAAAACGGGCGTCGGAAAATTTGGATATTGCAGCCCGTGAGACGGGCCTGCGCGGGAACGCGGAGCGATTCCGAGGCGGCGGTTTGGCAGGCGACGAAAATAATCAGGGACCCATTGTGAGCAGGTTTTGCCAAATAATTCCCAGAAATACCAGGGCTGGAAGACACTGTCCGTACTATCGCAAGCGGGTAAGTGAGTGTGTCCCTCGAAGGCGCCAAGACATCAACCGAAAAAGCGCCTGACAAACGCCCCCCCAGGCGGAACGAGAAAAACTTCTAGACCGCCGTACCTTCGAGTGTGATGGGAACTCCAGGCGGGTGGTTGCACTGTGCAATGGGAACGGCGAAATTTGCGGCTTCGATTTTCCGGCTTGCGCCAAAGCCGGTTGTCGGATTCATGGAAGTGCGGATTGATAATCGTCGCAGGGTCACCGTTAGGCGCCCTGCCTTAGGCAACGTCCGTGGTTGCCTGTTTCTTATCAATCTGGTTGCCAAGACAACCTGCGAGAGACGCGGCGCAGTTTCTACGCGCTTTTCCTGCCTCCTCGGGGGAATGTCGAATGAGCATCAAGCTTCTCATCGCCGACGATCATGAAATGGTTCGAGTTGGACTGAAAGTGCTCCTGGCCGGCGCGGACATAAAAATCATCGCCGAAGCGGCCGGCGGCGAGGCGGCGGTACGATTAGCGCTGAAACATCGCCCCGATGTGGTCCTGCTGGATGTTCGAATGCCCGATGGCGACGGCCTGACCGCGCTGGGCCGCATCAAACTGGATCGTCCGGAAATGCCGGTCATCATGTTTTCCGGTTTTGACAATCCCACGTACGTGGCCCGGGCGGTGGCGCTGGGGGCCAGCGCCTATGTGCTGAAAAGTTCCAGCAAAGAGAAACTGTTGGAGGCCATTCGCCAAGCGGCCCGGGGAGAATCCACGTGGACTCGGGAAGAACTGCGCCGCGTCAGCGGCGCGTTGGCCGCGCCGCGGCTGTCTGCCGATCACGAAGTGCCCCTGACGCAGCGAGAAAGCGAAGTGGTCCAAAAGCTGACCTTGGGCTTCACCAATAAAGAGATCGCGCAGTCGCTCAAAATCAGCTATGAAACGGTCAAGGAACATGTGCAAAATGTGTTGCGAAAAATCGGCGTGACCGATCGCACACAAGCGGCAGTATGGGCCGTGCGCCGCGGCATCGTGTGAAGCGGCCGAATCGACTGCTAGCACGGCTCATTGCTGCTGTGCCAATTCGCGCAATCGCGCCCGCCGCACGGAGGTTTTTTCAAACTCCCCATCCGTCATATCCGATAAAGCTGAAGAGGGCTTTCTTCCCGCGGAACGCTGCTTTTTTGACGGGAAAACAGGCTCGGAATGCAGTGGCGAGGTTGCGTCCTGCGGGGGGGGGGTATCGCTCATGAATGCGGGCAGAATTGCGGCCATCATCCCGTTTTTCAATCGACAGCAGTCGCTTCTGGCCACGCTCCGGTGCGTGGAATCGCAAACGCACCTTCCCTCGCAGTTGGTCCTTGTGGACGACGGCTCCACCGACCGCGGCGCCGAGGTGGTGACTGACTGGATCGAACAGCTCCACGGCCGATTCGATTGCCGTCTGCTCCGCAAGCCTAACGGGGGCGCGGCATCGGCCAGAAATCACGGCCTGTCACAGGCCCAGCCCAGCGAGTATGTGGCCTTTCTCGATTCCGACGACCATTGGCCGGCCGATTTTCTGGCACGCACCCAGGCTGCGCTGGCGGCTCATCCTACCGCCGTGGCCGCCACGTGCGATCGGCGCTTTGTGTTTGCCGATGGCCGCAAAAACAAACTTGAAAGCTGCTCGCCCATCGCCCAAGCGCCGAGCCTGTGGTTGCTGGAGCGCGGCGCAGGCATCGCCTCTTGCACGTTGTTTCGGCGGAGCGAAGTGGAACGCCAAGGCGGATTTGATCTGACATTGCCCACCGGGCAAGATGCCGCGTTGTACCTGCCGCTTACTCTGCGCGGGCCGTGGTTATACGTGGCGGGGGAAGCGGTGGATTTCTCTCGCGGAGTGGCGCAGCATGCCGGCGACGAAGGAAACCTGAGCCAAAAATACGCGGACAGCCATCTTGCTTGGGCTCAAATCTACGAAGAGTTTTTTGTTCGCCGCGGAGGTCAAGCCTGGCTGAGCCATCCCCGCTGTCGGCGAACGTTGGCCAGAAGGTGGTTTCAGGCCGGGCGGCAGTTGCTGCGGCTGGGCGCGCACCACAAAGCCTTGGCCAGTTTTCGAAAATCGCGGGCCTGGAACCCGTGGAAAGCCAGATACTATGCCGGTTTATTCCGCGCCTGGTTTGCAATGCGCAGCCGCTCATCGACAGATTCTTACGCCGCATCGCAGGCCACGGCCACACTGCGTTGAGTTTTCACGCTGTTTTGAGCTTCGCTTCCGGCGGGCCTCGTTTTCATAACGCCTTGCTCTCGATCTATTCGCGATTTTTGCCTGCGGAATTCGCGGCAAATTTTCCGCTGGCGTTCGCTTGCCAGACCGGTCACAATATCGAGCGAACCTGTTTCCTGCTTGCCGGTCATCATAAAATGCATTGGAATAAAAATGCGTTAGAGCGCTGTGAAGTTGCTAGCACTGCGAAAGCGAAGCCGCCGTGAGTGAACCATCATCGTATGCTGCCCGGCGTTCGGAACACGCGGCGGCCGAAGAAGCACCTGCCGCTGATATTTCTGGCCGGGGCGCCCCGCGCCGGCCGGAGAATTCCACGATGGAAACGCTGGAAACTATCTCCGCGCCGCCGGCACACGCCATTCCGCCAAAAATAAGCCGCCGCTGGGTCACCGCCGCGCTGCTCATTGTGATGGTCTTGGCCGCCATGGAACTGACCGTCACCAGCACGGCCATGCCGACAATTATCGGCGATTTGCACGGCCTGGAGCATTACTCGTGGGTCATGTCGGTGTACTTGCTGATGTGTACGGTCAGCATGCCCATTTACGGCCGCCTAGCCGATGCCTGGGGGCGCAAGCGCGTGTTGCTGTGGGCCATCGCGCTGTTTGCCATCGCCTCGGTGTTGGCCTCCGCCTCGCAATCCATGTGGCAATTGATCGTCTTTCGTGGCATCCAGGGTTTGGGCGCCGGAGGAATCATGCCCGTGGTGCTCACGATTCTAGGCGATATTTTCACGCTGGAAGAACGGGCCAAAATTCAAGGTTGGTTTAGCGCCGTGTGGGGCACCTCGTCGCTGGCCGGACCGGCCATTGGCGCTTTGCTGGTCGATACCTTTGGTTGGCGATCGATTTTCTTCGTGAATTTGCCGTTCGGCGCCTTGGGGTTTGCCGTGCTGGTGTGGCAATATCACGATCACGAAAAACCCCACTCCACCGATCTCGATTTGCCGGGCACTACGCTGCTGGCCATCGCCTGCACGGCAATCATGGGCTTGGTGTTCGCGCTGGAGCAGGACGGGTTTCCTCCGGCCGCGGCATTTTTCATTTTGCTGGTGGCGGTGATTGCTTTGGCCTGGTTTATTCGAGTCGAACGCAGCGCGGAAAACCCGCTGCTGCCGCCGGCGTTGTTAGTGCAGCGCGCCATTGGCCCCGCGATGTTGGCCAGCGCATTGATGGGCGTGGGATTTTTCAGCGTCGATACGTATGTTCCGCTGTACGTACAGGGGACAACCGGCGCGGGGGCGAAAGCGGCGGCCGGCGTGGTCACGCCGGTCATGCTGGCCTGGGCGTCCAGCGGCGTCTTCGTGGCCCCGATCATTGTTCGCTGGGGCTTTCGGCGGACCGCCGTGGCCGGCAGCGCGCTGATGGCCTTCGGCTTTTTCGCCCTGTTTGTTTGTGCCCTGCTGCACGCCAGTGGCTGGGTCCTTGCCGCCGTCTTGATGATTGCCGGCGTTGGTTTTGGCTCGTCGTCCATGCCGCAAATTTTGTCGGTGCAGCACAGCGTCACGTGGCAGCAGCGCGGCATTGTCACCAGCGCCATTCAATTTTTTCGCAGCATGGGGGGCGCTATCGGCATTGGTCTGTTGGGGGTTTTGTTCAACGCCTTGGCCGCGCCGCAAATGCAGCAATTGCGGCAAATGGGCATCAGCCCCGCCAGCCTGATGGACAAACAAAAACGCGCCCAATTGCCCCCCACGGTGCAGCCCATCATTTCGCAGATGATCGGCTCGGGCCTGACGTGGGTCTTCCTGGCGATGGCCATCGTCGCCGTGGTACAGGTCGGCGTCAGCTTTCTTATGGCCGGCGACGACGAACATCCGGCCACGACGGCCGAAACCAACGCGCTGGAAGCGCACGCGATTTGACGCTTTCGGCCCCACCGGCGCCATCTTTTTTTCCTCCCGCCAGCGCCGTCAAAAAATTGCGCTAAATTGCGGCACGCGTCCCGCTTTTTTGAGATAATTGCCCTTCGGCGGGCGACATCTCTACAAACACCGCTCCGGCTGCCCAAACGGCGGGAGCACACGCAGGACAGCGCATGCCGCAGCTTACAGCCCAACTGCTGGCGGAATTGCTCGATCGCCACGGCCCGGCGCTCAAGCTGTACGCGCGCCAGTGGTGTGCCGCTCCCGACGACGTGGTGCAGCAAGCGCTGATCGACCTGTCCGCCTGTGCCGAACTGCCGGCCAATCCGGCCGCCTGGTTGTTTGCCGTGGTGCGTCGCCAAGCGATCAGCCAAGCCCGGTTTGATCGCCGCCGCCGGCAGCACGAAGCCGCAGCAGCAGCCCAGTGGTTCCAGCGCTCGCAAACGCATCAGGCCGACGTCGAAACGGCGGCCGCGGCGCTGGCCGAACTGCCGCTGACGGAACGTGAAATTGTGATCGCCCACTTATGGGGCCGGTTAACCTTCGCTGAAATTTCCCAGTTGATTGGAATATCCTCCAGCACGGGCCAGCGCCGTTTTGAAGCCGCCGTTCACCGCCTGCGCGAAAAATTGAACCCCGACCGAATCAACATCCCTTGTCCGAAAACCGAGATGTAAACATGCAATTCCATCGTGACGAAAATTTGCCACCGGAAACGGCCCGCATTCTCGGCCAGTTGCAGCCAGAACCGCTGGAGATCAACCGAGACGAATTATTTTTTCAGACCGGTTTGGCGATGGGGACACGCCGCCATGCGTCGCCCCACATCTGGCCCGCTGTCGCCGCCGCGCTGCTCTTGGTCAGCATCGGCCTGAGCATGGTCGTGGTTCGTCAACACGGCGCCATCCTCTCACTGCAAACGGGTGCCACTGGCTTTGCCAGTGCCGGGCCATCGGCCGATGCCGAAAGCAATTCTCGTTTCGCCGCCAGCGACCCGCGATTCCCCTCACAGCAGCAGCGCGATTGGCTTCGTCTGGCTTCGGCCGCCCCGCTACCCCCCGGCCGTTTAACCGCAGCCGGCTGGGAAGCGCTGCCCCCCGACTCGACCGACGCCGCTAGAGCCGCGACCGTGAGGGAGCGAAATGCCAACCCTCCGACCGGCGATTCACCCGATTCGACAAACCCCGATTCCACCCCGCACCGGCCCGCGACTTATCTGGAACTCATGCGCTTGCAACGGGAGGGCTAAACCGTGCGTCATCATCCATCCATCCATGAAATTTTGTTCGCTCTTGCAGTCACCCTGCTGGGCAGTACAAACGCTTCGGCTCAATTAAAAGCCTTGTGGGCTCCCGGTGATCCACAGCCAGAACAGATCGAAGTCATCAAGCTTACGGTTTCCCCCGCCGCCGAACCCAAGCCCGCGCTGAAATACCGCTTCCTCGTCCCGCCGGTCGACCAAATTCACGGCAACGCCGCCACGCTGTATTACAAAGCAATGATCTTCGAAGGCCCGGACCAAATCGGCGCTCTGGCTAAACTAGAGAGCGACGATGAAACGGATCATTTGTTGTTCGAAGCGCCGCTCGATCAACTGCCGCAAGAAAAAGCGGAAGAAGTCACCGCCTGGCTCCGCAGTGATCAAGGTTACGTGCTGTGGCTCGCCAAAGCCGCCCAGTGCGATGGCTGCGATTGGGAAGACCAGATTCGCGAACAAGGTATCTACACCTTGTTGCCGCAAGCCCAAAAGAGCCGGTCGCTGGCTCGCGCCATCGCCTTACGGGCCCGTTTGCTTATGGCGCAGCACAAGCCGGACGAAGCACTGGAACTACTGCGATTGAATTACGCACTGGGCGAAAATTTGGGGAAAGGCACAACGCTGGTGCAAAGCCTGGTCGGCCTGGCCATTCAAAACTTGACCCATGAGCAAACGCGCACCTTCATTTCTCTGGAGGGCTCGCCGAATTTGTATTGGGCCTTAACCGATTTAGCGACCCAGCCTGTCGATATTCGCGAAGCGCTGTCGTACGAATCGCGCTTCTGGGATTTCACCATTCACGAGTTGGCCGATATCGACCGCCGGGTTTTATCTCCGGACGAAGCGCTGACCGTTGCGACCAAGCTTCTTGAAGCACAACGAGGATGGTCAATCCATCCACCGCAGCGAGGCGAACCATCATTGCAAATTTTTGCCCTGGCAGTCTCTTTGTATCCACAAGCGCGCAGTTACTTGCTCAATGCAGGCTACACCGCCGAGCGGATCGAAGCCATGCCCGTATTGCAAACCGTTCTGCTCATGTGGTGGAAGCAATTCCAACTCGTCCGCGACGACACGTTTAAATGGTTTTCGCTCCCCGATGACGAAGTCCGACAGAATTTGACACGCAGTGAAGATGACGTGCGGGCCGCGGCATTGCAAGGCAAGGGAGGCATCTTCACCGATGCGCTGCCGGCCATTCAAGCTTGCGTCAATGCCCAGTTTCGCCACCAACGCGAGACCAATTTGCTGCGCACGGTGGAGGCCCTGCGCATGTACGCCGCCGAGCATGGCCGCTGGCCGGAAAAGTTGGACGACATCACGCAAGTGCCGGTGCCGGTTGATCCCTGGACGCAAAAACCGTTCGATTACTCCCTGAAGGACGGCGTCGCTTCGCTGGAAGCGCCGCACACGCCCAAAGCCCCCTGGCCGATTGACGCTGACCAACGTTACGAACTGACGCTGCGCCCGGCCGACGCCAAAACTCACGACATATCCTCGCAGGAGAAATAACCCGTGCGAACATTCATTGCGTCGTCGCTTGATTTCAAAAATGTAGTGGTCCCGGCGCGCCGGGATCCCCAGACGCGACAGCTTTCTAGTGCAAAACGGCTGAGGACAGCCGCCGCTACATCAAGGCAACGGTCCTTTGCGTTCAGCGTTATGCTGAGCCTGAGCGCATTGCTCGGCCTAATCTTGGCCCCCCGCTGCGCGATTTCAGCCGATCCGGCTCCCGGCACACTTACTGCACTGGCGCCGTTTGTCGACGATCAAACGGTGATGATCGCCCGGTTCGATCTCGCGCAATTCGACATCCCGCTGACCGTAAAGCAATGGCTCACGCCGTTTGCCACGACCGACGAGCAGCGGAATATTCTCACCGCCGTGGTGGAACAGTTCGACGGCTGGAGCAAGCGATTGAAAGCAGACGGCCTCAACAAAATTTACGTTGTCACCACCATCGGCCAATTGCCGAATCTTCTTCGCATCCACGCTAGGAGCCAGGACACGGTCGCGCGGTTGATTGCTAATTCCACGTTTGCCGTAGTTCCCGGCGCCGGCAGCGCGGTGATTGAAGAATTCCACAAAACGCTTCAGGACAAGGCCAAACAAACCTGGTCCGGAGTCGACCCCAAACAATGGCCCGACTGCCGCCAAATCCATGGCGCGGCGGTCATCGGCATGGGCACGCTGTTGGATCAATTAGATTCCGTGAAACCCATGGCTCGGCCGGAATTTGAAACGGCGATGGCCGCCGCCGGCGGCAAGCCGCTCTGTTTTGCCGTCGTGCCGCCGCCGATATTCGCCCGGGCTGCGGAAGAAATTTTGCGCGAGCCGGTGGCGGGAACAAAACCACCGGTAGATTATCCCATGCCTGACCTGTCCACGAGCTGGACCAACAAGCCTGGGCCATCCATCGAATTAAAACTGCCGTCAGGACACGTCCTCGCCGAGGGCTTCCGCTGGCTGGCAGTGGGCGAGGAGCCGAATTTGGAAAAATTCAATCTGCAGGTTGTCATCCAATCGGCTTCTCCCGAGGCCGCCCAAGCGCTGGCCGCTGCTATCAAAAACGCGGCCGCGGCTTATGTCCAGCAGTTGGGTCCCAACTCCGCCACTGCTGTCGCTGCGGTCGGCGCCGCGCAACTTTTTTCGCTGTTGCCGCAAGCCGAGGGCGATCAATTGCTGCTGACCATCGATACCACGCAAGCGAACCTGCTGCGTGGAGTGGCGCAAATCACGTCAACCGGAATCTCGGCCGTTGCCGTTCAGCATGAGTCATTGAACCATCTG
The DNA here is from genome assembly GCA_035499655.1 of Pirellulales bacterium. Lineage (NCBI taxonomy): Bacteria > Pseudomonadati > Planctomycetota > Planctomycetia > Pirellulales > Pirellulales bacterium. Next base: position 11,408 of record DATJYL010000101.1, on the reverse strand, counting down.
AAAGCCATCGCTCTGGGGATGCTCAATTTTGAAGACGTCCAACATCACTACCCGGATCGCGCCATCCGCGATAAAGACGGCAAACCGCTCTTGAGTTGGCGTGTGGCGATTCTTCCCGACATCGAAGAGGCCGAACTGTACAAGCAATTCCATCTCGACGAGCCGTGGGACAGCGAGCACAACATCAAGCTACTGGACCGCATGCCGCAGGCGTATCGCAGCCCGGACACTGCTTCGCAACATCCCGGCCGCACCCGTTATTTGGCGCCCGTCGGCGAGAACACCATTTTCCCGCCCAACGGAACCGTACTCATGAAAGATATAACCGACGGCATTTCCAAAACCATCCTGGTAATCGAGGCCGATCCGGAACATGCCGTCCAGTGGACGAAGCCCGACGATTTGGAAGTCGATTTGGATAATCCCCGCCGGGGCGTCTTCAACGGGAAGCTTCCCACCTGCGCCGCCTGGGCCGACGGCAGCGCCCGTACAATTCGCAACGATGTCGACCCGAAAGTCTTACAGCGACTGTTTCAGCGCAACGACGGATTCAACATTGACGAAGGCAGCTACTAACTGCCTGCACAATCCGCAGCGGTTGCCCAGGCCGAAATGCTTGCATTTCTTCTGCTCGCTGGTTTCTTTTCCAAGCGCACGCCGCCGATTCGCCGCCTGCGGGGTTAAATGCTTTGTGGGATGCCGCGCGATTTGCTGTTGCCGGCCGCTCGCCCCCATCTTTTGCATTGCTTAATTTGCCGCCGGCAGGCAAAATGAAATTGGCACGCCGGCCAATCCAGCGGCCTTGCGAAAATCAACAAAGAACAACGACGGAACAAAGAAGTTTGTGCCCGTGAAAACCCGCCTGAATTATCCTGGTCGATTGTTTGGTCTGCTGCTGGCTGTGGCGGCGGCAGTTTTATCTGTTCTGCATTTGGCGACCATCGTCGCGGAAGAAAATCCGCAAACGGCCGCTCCCCAGGCTATTACCGCATCGGCCTCTTCTACCGTGCCGGCTAGCGCCGCTCCGGCGGAAGGGAGCGGTAAATCAACGGCAGCCAAGCCGCTGGTCACGATTACTAAAAGCACTCCGGCCACTGTCGCCGATTTGCAAACCATTCAGGCCGCCATTCAGCAAGCGGCCGCTAAAGGCATTCCGGCCACCGTGGGCATCAACATTGGCGGCGCCTTCGGCAGCGGAGTGATTGTCAGCGAAGATGGTTACATTCTTACGGCCGGACATGTGGTCGGCAGGCCGGGACGCGATGCCAACATCATCTTTCCCGACGGCAAGCGCGTTTACGCCAAAACCCTGGGCGTAAACCGCGACATGGACAGCGGCATGCTCAAAATTACCGAAGAGGGAAAATACCCGTTTGTCGAACTCGGGCATTCCGGCGATTTGAAACTGGGCCAGTGGTGCGTGACGCTGGGACACCCCGGCGGATTTTTCAAAGACCGGCCACCGGTTTTGCGGGCCGGCCGAATTTTGTATACCCGTGACGACGCCATCGGCACGGATTGCACCATTGTCGGCGGCGATTCCGGCGGCCCGCTGCTGGATACATCGGGCCGCCTGATCGGCATTCACAGCCGAATCAGTGACGGAATTACCGATAACTATCATGTTCCCATCGACACCTACCGGGACACGTGGGATCGGCTGGCCAAAGGCGAGGCCTGGGGTGGACCGCAATCTCCCGGCGGACCGCTGCTGGGCATTAACGGCCTCACGGTTCCGCAAGCGGGGGAAACGACCACGGCCGGCTGCAAAGTGACCGACGTCTTTCCCGACACACCGGCCGACGACGCCGGCCTGGCACGTGACGATATTATTGTCAGCTTCAACGGCGTCAGCATCACCAGTCTGGAAAGCTTGCAAACGCAAATTGCCAAACAGAAAATCGGCGACGAAATTACGCTGAGCATTCTCCGCGGCGACGACAAAAAGGAAATCAAAATCAAACTTGCCCGTCGAGAGTAGCGCCCCATGAAACGGCTTCAAAGACTATTGCTGACCGCCATCGCCTTGCTGATGCTCCTTGCCGCGCCCGCCTGGGCCCAACGCGGCAATTGGTTCCCCGGCAGTAATCTGCGCGACAGCCACGAGGTGCGCGCCGCCTTTCAAAGCCTGGTCGCGGCCAGCGATGCCGCCACGGTGCGCGTGGTTTGCGCCGGACGCGATGCCGTGTTGGGAACCATCGTCGGCTCGGACGGTTGGATCGTCACTAAATACAGCGAGCTGCGCGACCCGGTGGTTTGCCGCTTTCGAGACGGCCGCCAATTGCCCGCCAAGGTGGTCGGTTATGATCCCGCATTCGATCTGGCGATGCTCAAAGTCGAAGCCACGGGTTTGAAAACCGTCGATTGGAGCGATGACGAACACGGCCCCGCGGTGGGGCAGTTGCTGGCCACGGCCTCGCCGGGCGATTTGCCGCTGGCCGTGGGCGTCGTGAGCGTGCCGGAGCGCGCCATTCCCTCGCGTCCGGGCTGGTTGGGAATAAGATTCGACGGCGTCTCCAAGCCGAAAATTCAAGAAATAATGTCTCGCAGTCCCGCCGAACAGGCGGGACTGAAAGTCGATGACCTGATCGTTCAGCTGAACGATAAGCCGGTTGACGACAGTGGTGAGTTCGTAGAGTTGATTCGCAAATGCAAGCCCGGCGACGTGGTGCATTTGCTCGTCGACCGAGGCAAAGACGAATTGAATATTACCGCCACACTCAAGCGTTCCGACGAAGTGGGTATGGCCAGCCGCAGCGACCGCATGAACGAAATGGGCGGCGCGTTAAGCTACCGCTCGTTCAGCTTTCCCAGTGTGATTCAGCACGACACTGTGCTGCGTCCGGCCGATTGCGGCGGACCGTTGGTGGATTTGTCCGGCAAAGTGGTGGGGATCAACATCGCCCGGGCCGGCCGGACCGAATCGTACGCCGCCCCGGCCGACAAAGTTCGCAAACTGCTGGCCGACTTGGAAAGCGGCCGCCTGGCGCCAACCGATCCGCTGCCGGGGACCAAACAGGCCATGACGACGGGAACCTCATCGCCCGCTGACAAACAAATCGAGGATAAAAAAGCGGACGACAAAATCCCGTCCGCTGACAAAAAACCTGACGACAAGAAAGCCGCTTCGTGAGGCCGAAATTTATTCCCCGGCTCAATGAATTGGACGTTCTGCGGCCGTCGCCCGCGCCAGCATCTCGGCGAGCAATTCCAGCGGCAGTCCGACCACGTTCGACTGGCTTCCTTCGAGCACATGCACCCAGCCGAGCCGGTCTTGATAACCAAATGCCCCGGCCTTGCCTTCCCAAGCGTACGACTGCAGATATTCGTCGAGTTGTGCGTCCGATAGAACATCCATCCGCAGCTTGGTCACCGCCACGCGGGTATCGGGCGATTGGTTAGGATAATTCCACAAACAGAGACCGCTGAGGACCCGATGTTCGCGCCCGCTCAGCAGTTGCAACATTCGCCGGGCGGTGGCGATATCGGGGGGTTTGCCCAACACCTGGCCGTCGCATTCGGCCACGGTATCGCAGCCGAGGATCAACCCTCGGCCCACGCGACCGGCGACATTAGCTGCCTTTTCATAGGCCAAACGGGCGACCAATTCGGCCGGGCTTTCGCGGCTGCACACGCCGCATTCGACATTTTCGTGGGGCGCGACGACTTCGAATTGGTAACCTGCTTCGGCCAACAACTCTCGCCGCCGTGGCGAACGGCTGGCTAAAATCAACTTGGGGACAGAAGACGGCATGTAGAATGTAGAATTTAGAAAGTAGAATTTGTCGGACGTCGATTGCAACCATTCTACTTTCTACATCCTACTTTCTACATCCGCTCCCGTGCCGCTCGAAATTCTCTACGAAGACAATCACTTGCTGGCTGTGGCCAAGCCGCCGGGTTTGCCGACGCAAGGCGCGGCGGCGGGGGGCGACGGCCTGGTGATGCAGGCCAAGGATTATTTGCGGCGCAAATACCGCAAGCCGGGCAACGTATATTTGGGGGTCGTTAGCCGGCTCGATTCGCCGGTCAGCGGCGTGGTTGTTTTTGCCCGCACGTCGAAGGCGGCCGCCCGGCTCAATCAGCAATTTCGCAGCCGGCGAGTGGAAAAATTGTACTGGGCCTGGGTGGAAGGAAAAATCGACCCCCCGGCCGCCGAGTGTGTCGACTGGCTGGCGAAGGATGAACGACACCAGCGAATTGTAACCGTTTCACAGCCCGCGATAGGCGAACGTGGACCATCAACAAAATCGGCGGCCGGCCGGCCGCAGGAGGCCCGGCTGAAATACCGCCGTCTGAAAGCATTGCCTGATGCCAGCTTACTGGAAGTGATGCTGGAAACGGGACGAAAACATCAAATTCGAGTACAATTATCTGTGCGGGGCCATCCGTTAATTGGAGATAAAAAGTACGGATCGGGCCGGTTATTTGCCGGGGGCATCGCCCTGCATTGTCGCCGGGTCGTGATTGAACATCCGGTCAAAAAAACGCTGCTGGAAATCACCGCCCCAGCGCCAAAATCGTGGAAACAGTTCGCCGTGTAAGGAACGCTGCCAATATCTGAACCCTGAACCCTCATCTCTCTCCACCGTACGCTGCCTTCTAACTACTGCTCCACGTGGAACGCAAAAAGAAAAATTTCCGCACGTGCGTCCTGACCAGCGGCCTGGTGACCCCGGCCGAGCTGGACCAGGTGATTGTCGCACTGTGGACCGAACGCAGCGGCGGGCGGAGCGCCGCGCAGGTCGAAATTGCCGAACAGGAATTGGCCGACAGGCTCGTTGCCGAAAACAAACTCACGCCCTATCAGGCCAAGCAACTGCTTTCCGGCTTAACCAAGTTGAAGCTTGGGCAATATCGCATCTTGGAACCGATTGGCCACGGCGGCATGGGGGAGGTGTTCAAGGCGGAACACACAATCATGGGGCGGATTGTGGCGGTGAAAGTGCTGCCGCTTCACAAATCGACGCCGGCCGCCACCGCCAGCTTCATGCACGAAATTCGCTCTCAGGCCCGGTTGCAGCACGTCAATTTGGTCCAAGCGTACGATGCCGGCCACGACGGCAACGTGTATTACCTGGTCACTGAATATGTGCCCGCCATCGATTTGCGAAAATATGTGCGCATCCATGGCCCGCTCACCATGAAGGCGGCCGCCACGATCATCACGCAGGCGGCGAAGGGGTTGGGGCACGCCCACGAACAGGGGCTGATCCATCGCGACGTGAAGCCGGGAAATTTGCTGGTCACGCCCGAGGGCATCACCAAAGTTTCGGATTTGGGATTGGCCGCCTGGCTGAACGATACCGAGACCGATCCGCGGGCGGGGAAAATCGTGGGGACGGCCGATTATTTATCGCCGGAGCAAATACTCACGCCGCGCCAGGTGACGGCCGCCAGCGATGTGTATTCGCTGGGTTGCACGTTGTATTACGCGGTGACCGGCAAGGTACCCTACACCGGCGGGGGCACGCGTGACAAAACCCGGCGGCACTTGGAAGACATGCCGCTGCATCCGCGGCGGTTGAATCCCGATTTGAGCGACGCCTTTGTGGAAGTGATTGCGGCCATGATGGACAAAAACGTGGCCCAGCGCATTCAGACGGCCGCCGAAGTGGTCCGCCGGTTGGCGCCGTGGGCGGAGGATCGTGTCGATACGCCGCCAGCGATCGGCAACCCCATGGAACGCGAATTGCTCCCCTTCTCCTCGACCATTCCCCTCACGGAGGAATCCGACGGCGGCGAACCATTTTCCGCGCTGCCGGAAACCGATTGGCAATTGGAAGAAAGTTTAAGCCAGGGCTCGCAAGCGACGGAGCCGTTTGCCGCCCTCTCGGAGGAAACGATACCGGACAAATCCGATTACTGGCTGGCGCCGCCGCGACGCAAATGGTCGCAAGATTGGCTGCTTTACTCGGCCGCAGCGCTGGCCATTATTGTATTGTTGATGGTGCTGATTCACATCCTGTTCAAATAACGCCGTGTTGCCCTGCGATGACAATTTCAAGACTTTCGACCGTATCGAAGGAACTGGACGGCACGATCAACAAAGTAGCCTCCAGCAAACGTATGTCGATCAGCTTGGCAATTGCTGCCTGGGCAGTTGACCAAACCGGCCTGTCGCATCCAGTGCTTCCCAACGACATTTCCAGTGCGCAGCCCAACTTAGTTCAATCGCTTGTGGAAGAGTTAGACGAAGCCTACTTTACGCTGCAAGAAAGCGCAGAAGCGGGGACGGCGTCGGAAGAGGAAGTGACAGCCGCTTTCTCCCTTGCTCGGGCAGCCAACGCGGTTGAATTTGCCTTGCAGGGCGATCTTTCTGAAACAGCCTATGAGGCCGTCATCGCAACGGACGATTTACCCGGATTGCAGCACTTGGTGGAACGTCTACTTTTGCAAAATCCGTCCGGTTGAGATCGAGCTCATCAGGGCTTACGTCGCAAATTCCGGCCGGCGGCGGCACAGTTGATTTTGCAAGCGTTGCACAATGGAGCTGTGCATTTGGCTGACGCGGCTTTCGGAAAGATCGAGCGTGGCGCCGATTTCCTTCATCGTCAGCTCTTCGTAGTAGTACAGAATAATGATCAACCGTTCGTTGCGGTTCAGGCCTTTGGTCACGAGCCGCATCAGGTCGGTTTTTTGAATGCGGCGGGTGGGATCTTCGCCGCGTTTGTCTTCCAGAATGTCGATTTCGCGCACGTCCTTGTAGCTGTCGGTCTCGTACCATTTTTTGTTCAGACTGATGAGATTGACGGCGTTGGCCTCCAACATCATCTTTTCCAGTTCCGGCACCGAGATTTGCATGTAGGCGGCCATTTCGATCTCAGTGGGCGTGCGGCCCAAGCGGGCTTCCAACGTTTTCATGGCCTCGTTCAGCTTGCTGGCTTTGGAGCGCACCAGCCGCGGGACCCAGTCCATGGTGCGCAGCTCGTCGAGCATGGCGCCGCGAATACGGGGTACACAATAGGTTTCGAACTTGACGCCCCGCGAAAGATCGAAGGCGTCGATCGCATCCATCAGGCCGAACACGCCGGCCGAGACCAGGTCGTCCAACTCCACGCCTTCGGGCAGGCGAGCCCAGATTCGTTCGCCGTTATATTTCACCAGGGGCAGATATTGCTCGACCAAGCGGTTGCGCAATTCCTGGTTGGTAATGTCGAGTTTGAATTTGTGCCACAATTCCTGAATGTCGTCCTGTGCTACGACCGTTGCCATGCCATCCTCCATGATGTATCCGTCCCGGGTCTATCGCAGTCGAAATCCTTGACTGCGTTTCACCACGGGTTGATTCCGTTCTTTCTTTCACCTGCCCAAGAGGCCGTCCACTTTGCGCAAGCGTCAAAATTTGACAGCAGATTGCCTGGGGACGGTGTGTCTGTTCATCGACCGCTCCGGGCTCCAAATTCAGTTTTTTTGCATTTGTTTAAGCGTTTTTAACGAACCCGTCGAACCGTCTTGCGCAAGTCAGATTTTGCCTGCTAGCAGGGATTGAAATTGCTCAAATCAATTCCCCGATCCAGCGGACCGACCGATTGCACCCACGGGCCCAACACCGGCGCGTCGACCGTCGCAGTCAGCTGCCAACACCGCCGGCCGGTGAGCAACCCCAGCAGGCCGTCGCGCACTTCCTGGGTGTGCAGCACTACGGCCTCAGAGCCCAAGTCTTGGCGAATCAGATGCAATGCCGCCTGCACCGATTCAGCACGATAAGTTTTGATTTCCATGTGCATTGAGTCGCAAGTGTCTGGTGACAGGGTTACACGCTGTTACACGCTGCCTGTTGCCTGGAGCGTTCTGCCTTCTGCCTTCTGCTTTCTGCTTTCTGCTTTCTGCCTTCTGCCTTCTGCCTTCTGTCTCACTCCTCCTCACTCACCATCGCCACGGATTCAATATGTGTATCGCGAGTGATTTCGTTGTAACTTAACACCACAAGGCGGGGCAGATGCCCGGCCGTCAACTGCTTCAAACCGACGCGAATTTGGGGGCTAACCAACACGACGGGCGGATGGTTCTGGCGGGCCAACTTTTCCACGGCCTGGCTTAACCTTTTGCACGTCATTTCGATGGCCTGCGGCGACAACCGGACAAGTAATCCTCGTTCGCTTTGTTCCAGGCCGGCCTTGATGCGATCTTCCAAAGCCGGATCGAGGGTGACGACGTGCAAGGTATCGTCGGCATCGCGGTATCGAGTGCAAATGACGCGGGCCAATCGCTGGCGCACGTATTCAGTAAGTAACATGGGGTCTGTGGAGCGCGGGGCGTAATCGCCCAGCGTTTCCAAGATTGGTCCCAGTTGGCGAATCGGGACTTGCTCGCGCAAGAGCATTTGCAAGATGCGCTGCAGCTCGGCCAATTTCATTTGGCCGGGAATGAGTTCTTCCACCGTGGCCGGCGAAGTTCGCTTCAACTCGTCGATTAAATGCTTCGTGGCGTCGCGGGTGAGAATTTCGTCGGCGTGTGTGCGCACCGTTTCGTTCAAATGCGCGGCCAGCACGCCTGCCGGGTCCATTACCGTGTAACCATACAGCTGGGCCTGCTCGCGGATGTCGGGCTCGATCCACGTCGCCGGGGTGTTAAGAGCGGGCTCGCTGGATTCAATGCCGCGCACTTTGCCCGTCGTGGCGGGAGAATCGATGGCCAGCAAGAGCGCGGGTTCCAACGTCCCTTCGGCCACCATCACGGCGTTGATTTTGATGCGGTACTGAGTTTGCGCCAGCTGCAGGTTGTCGCGAATGCGGACCTTCGGCATGATGATGCCCATCTCTGTGGCGACGCTTTGGCGCACGCGCTGAATGCGCGCGAGCAAATCGCCGCCGCGTTTGGGATCAGCCAGGCGGATCAGTCCCATGCCAATTTCGATTTCCATCGGATCGGTCGTCAAATAATCTTCGATCCGTTCGTCGGGCTTCTGTTTGGCGTCGTCCTTCGCTTTGCTGGCCGCCGTGGCCGCGGCCTGCTCCTTCTGCCGCGTCAGGACCAGCGCCATCCCGACGCAACTGCCTCCGATCAATGCCAGCGGAATGGTGGGCAAATTGGTGAAAATCAACATTCCCAAAAATCCGCCGGCTACGGCCAAGGCCTGTGGACGGGAAAACAATTGTCGCAAAAACTCGCTCGGTAAATTTGTGTCGCTGGTTGAGCGCGTAATTAGCAGCCCGGCAGCCAAGGAAATCAAAAATGCCGGCACCTGGCTCACTAAGCCGTCGCCGATGGTCAGTTTGGTGAAAACATCGGCGGCTTGCGTAAAGCCCATGCCGGCTTGTGCCATGCCGATGACCAACCCGCCGATAATGTTGATCAGCGTAATCAAAATCGCGGCGATGGCATCGCCGCGGACAAATTTGCTGGCCCCATCCATCGCGCCGAAGAAATCGGCCTGCTGGGTAATTTCTTTGCGGCGGCGCTGGGCTTCGGCTTCGGTAATGCTGCCGGCGCTCAAATCGGCGTCAATCGCCATTTGCCGCCCAGGCATGCCGTCCAAGGCGAAGCGGGCCGCCACTTCGCTGATTCGTGTTGCGCCCTTGGTAATCACGACGAACTGGATGATGACGATCATCACGAAAATGACGATGCCCACCACCAACTGATTTCCCGCCACAAACTCGCCGAAGGCCCGCACCACGTGCCCCGCCGCCAGCGGGCCATCAAATGCCGCCCGAGTCAAAATCAGCCGCGTGGTCGCCACATTCAGCACCAGCCGGGCCAGTGTGGTGGCCAGCAGCACGCTGGGAAACACGCTGAATTCCAGTGGCGTGCGCACGTAAATGGTTGTCAGCAGAATGATGACCGACAGCGTGATGTTGGCCGACAACAAAATGTCCATCAGCGCCGGCGGCATCGGCACGATGATCACCAGCACGCTGGCAACAATGCTTACCGGCAGAATGAAATCCTGCCAGCGGGAAAACGGCGAACTGACGCCAGCGTGGGGTAGGACACCCGTAGCCATCCGTGACTCCGGAGCTAGTGCGCGCTTGGTGCGCAAAGGTGTTGGGGAAAACAACTCAGACGAGGGGCGGCAAAGGTATCGGAATCGCTCGGCAGTGTCCAGCCGGACTTCGCCCGGCGTTTCCGCCCGTAAAGTCTCTGCTAGCACCGCCAAACGGCGCTGTCACACGTTGTGAAAGTTTAGCCGCGACGCGCTAGCGGAGCGCGCTTTCGCTTACCATTCAAATACGTTCACGTCGAAAATTGCTGCCGCAAGTGCGCCAGGGTGGAAAATGCCGGCTTCAATTGCCGACGCTCGTCGACCAGCCCAGTATGAGGAAAATCGTCGGCGTCGGCATCGAGCAGTTGATTCCAAATGACCGCTTGCACGCTGGAGCGGGCCAACAATACCGGCAAGTATTTCTCCAGCCAGTCTTGTTGCCAGCGAGGCGTGAAAAAATCTCCGCCGCTGGGAACCGCGATCGAAACCAACAGGGGCAAACCCAACGAGCTCCAAATATCCATCTGCAGGCTGAACTCCAACAAATCGCGCGGAAGGGTCGCCTGGCAGGTGACGCCCAAATTGATTCCCAAGCCAATTCCCGATATGCCCAAGTCGGAACGAACAAATGCGTCGGCGAATTGCAAGGGGCTGATTTCGGTTTCGCGCTGCGCCATCATTTCCCCCCAGGGTTGATCGAGCGACACAATGATCGGCGTTTGCGGATCTAAGGAACGGATCACTTCCACGGCCCGCACGGCCAGCCGCAGCTTTTGTTCTTCTTCCAAGCCCAAGGCCTCGCCGGTGCCTAACCGCCCCGCGGCATTCCAAAAATGCACTTTTCCCCGATAGCGCGTCACCACCGCGCGAATATAATCGCCGGCCACCATCAGCAAATTGTCGAAATCTCCTTCCCAGAGATAAATCCAGTCGGGCAACGCGCCACGTCGCAACTCCAACAGCGGGCCACCGCAGACGCGCAAATTGTGCGCGTGGGCCCAACGAATTTGGGCATCGGTGGAGGCCCAGTTCTGCCGTCCTTCGTCGGCCTCCACGCAGCCCCAGGAAAAGGGGACGGTTGCCGCGTTAAAAGCGGCCAAAAAGGCTGTGCCCAGCGAGGCATCGGGAACCGCGTCGCCCAGCCGCCCGGCGAACAATGGCAACACCCGTTGCGGCTGCTGTTGACGAACTTTGCGCGCTTGCTCCGCCATGGCCGCCATCACACCGTCGATGGCCTTCAAGGCCGCCACAATCGATTTGTCCGCCAGCTCGGCTGAAACCGCGGGCGAATTCTGCCTAGCCACCCCTGCGATAAAGCAATTTTGCGATTCGGTGAGGTGGCCGCTCACCGCCGTGGCTTCCGCCGCGGCGGGGGGCAATTCCGCGAGTACATTTCGCAGGCGGTTCAGCGTACCGCGGGCCAATTCCAAAGGTAGATGATAGGGCTTCGCTCGTTCGACCAACGTGGCCGTGGAAAGCA
>DATJYL010000100.1 GCA_035499655.1 Pirellulales bacterium | reverse complement strand
TTGGACGAGCACTGGAACGGGCGGGGTAACCCACGCGGTTTGCAAGGCGGGGAAATCTCGTTGTTGGGGCGAATTTGTTGTCTGGCGCAAACGGTCGAGGTATTTTTCACAGCGTATGGAATCGAATCGGCCATGGATGTGGCGCGGCAGCGCCGCGGCGAATGGTTCGATCCGCAACTTGTTGACGCTTTGCTGGGCTTTAAGAACGATGCCAATTTCTGGGATCAATTGTTCAGCGACGACCTACCGCAAGTGCTTAGCCAGTGGGAGCCTGACGACGCTGTCCTACTGGCGGACGAGGCGTGCTTGGACCGCGTGGCTGAGGCATTTTCCAAGGTGGTCGATGCCAAGTCTCCTTGGACGTATCAGCACTCGACGCGCGTGGCGGAAATCGCCGTCGGCATGGCGCGCGAGTTTGATCGCCCGGCGACGGTGGTGCGCGACCTGCGTCGTGCCGCGCTGTTGCATGATATCGGCAAGCTGGGCATTTCCAATTTGATTTGGGATAAACCCGCTCGGCCCACGCCGCAAGAATACGAACAAATCCGCAAGCATCCGGCCTACACGCAACAAATTTTGGAAAAAGTCAATGCTTTTAAAACCCTGGCGGCCGTGGCGGGCGCACATCACGAACGGCTGGATGGAAGCGGCTACCATCACGGATACCAGGCCGATCAAATTCCCTGGGCGGCGCGGGTGTTAGTCGTGGCCGACGTGTTCGAAGCGATGTCGGCCAATCGGCCTTACCGCGATGCCGTGCCTTACGAGCAGATTTATCAAATGCTCAGTGCCGACGCCGGCAAGGGATTTGATAGCGATTGCGTCAACGCTTTAATTCGCTGGCAAAAGCAAAATGAACTCGAGCCCCGGGTCGAAGCCCAATTGCGTGAAGTGGAGCGCCTGCTGGCAGAATTATAATCCGCCTCCGCGATTCGGCCGGCGGCAAGCTATTCCGGCTGTGAAAACTCTATCGGTTTTTTGCAGTGCATCAAATACTCGGGCCGCACGCTGTGGACGACAAAAGCTGCAAACTCGATCTTCTTGATCCGAACCGAAGATTAGACCGGGTTAGGCCCGGAGGGTGCCCGGTTTGCACGGATTCTGTCTCGATTGTGCCCAAGGAGGGGCGGTGCGTTACTTTTTGTCCGCGTTGGCCGCCGGTTTAGCGATTACCGCGACTTTCCTATGCGCGGACTACGTTCGGGGCCAATCTGTTCCCTGCGACCAGGCCCGGTACTTTTTGACTCCATCGGAGTTTGACGGTGCGCTTCATTCCGATTCCAGCGATCGGGTTGACCTGCTGGGTAGCGCGGATCATTCACTCTCGAATTCCGGCCACGGCGCGTATTTTACCGGCTCTATTTCGGACGGTGCGCCTGTGCTGTTGACCAGTACCTCCGGCAACGCGCCTTCGGACAATTTCCGATTAAGCGGCAGCGCTGCAAACGCTGGGTACAATATCGCTCCAGAGGGCGCCAATTCCAATGCTTTAGGCAACGGCATGGGCTTTGCCTGCCAGCAAAACGGCGGCGCGATAGACAATTCTCTCCCTTTCACATGTTGCGATTGCAGCGCCGTTGGACAGAGCTGCGACGATGGTTTGCGGCACGGCCTGTACACGTTTGTGGGTTACGAAGCGTTCCGCGGCATCAGCGACGGCGGCTGGGAAAACAACGGCATTAATGCCGGAGTCAATTTTGGAACTCGCTTGGGAGTGCTCAGCGATTGGACGGGAATCGGATTTCAGATTGGCGGCAGCGTTGGAGCCTATGATTGGTCGGGAACTGATTACCGCCTGCAGGGAGAAAACAGAGCGCAAACACAGGGCTTTGTCACCTACGGATTTTTTCGGAAAGCCTCGGAGGACTCACCCTGGAATGCGGCAATCGTCCAAGATTGGATGATCAACGACAACTACGGCGTGTTTGGCGAAAATCCCACGTTGAGCCAGCTTCGCATGCAGGTGGGCTACGATTGGAGCGATTGGACCGAGTTCGGCCTATGGGGCACCGTGCGTGTGCTGGACGATTCTCGGCAAGTTGTCGGCTTTGGTAATGTCACCTGGCGGCCGATCGATCAACTCAGCGGCTACTGGCATCATTTATGGACGACGGGCGGTGCGGATACCACGATTTGGTTCGGTATTCCCGAACGCGACCGATTGGGAGGCAATGGAAGTTTGGGAGATTATTTTGTGGGTGCGATCACCACCGCGCCGCTAAACGACCGGCTTAGTTTATACACCGTGATCACTTACATGCACCCTTCGGCCACGCCAGGGCCCGCGGGTTCGAACGAGGATTTTTGGGATTTCACCATCGGACTGGCTTTTTACCCGCGCTGCAATGCGCGCAACCGTACGATTGCAGGGCAGCAGTGGATGCCGGCGCTGCCGGTCGCCAACAACGGCACATTCCTGGTCGATGCGAATCAGACGTTTTGATTCTCGTTAATTCTGATTAGGGCGAGCCTCCGTCCGCTGCCCGCCGCCAATATCTTTGCCATTGGCGGTAATGTCACGGCGCTAGCATGAGAGCTTTCGTCGCGATACACTTGCCCAAATGCTGTCCGCTCGCAATTTGGAAAGCGGACGGGAAGCAAAATAACCATTGTCGAGTAAGATTCTCATGGCACAAGAAAAATCAACTAACCTTCGTCAAGTGCTGCTGGTGGCCAGCGGCGATTTGCGGCTTTCTGCCAATCAGAAATGTTGGGTCGCCCAGCAGGAAATGGAACAGGCGCTAACCAAGGCAGTAGCCGAAGCGGGCTATGAATTGGTGCGGGCCCATCCGTACAAGCCCGACGAGCAACACGGCTTTATCTGCTCGCAGAAGGAAGGCATGAAAGTTTTTGCAGGCATCGATTCACAAACGCCACTGATTGTGGCCGAGGCCGTGTGGCAGTATTCGCACCATATTCTGGCGGGGCTGATTTCGCATCAGGGGCCGATTCTCACGGTCGCCAATTGGTCGGGAACATGGCCGGGGTTGGTCGGCATGTTGAATTTGAACGGTTCGCTGACCAAAGCCGGCGTGGCATATTCGACGCTGTGGAGCGAAGATTTTCAGGATGAGGCGTTCAAAACGAATTTGCGCCGCTGGCTGTCGGACGGGAACGTTCGGCACGACGTTGGCCATGTCACAAAGTTTTTATCTGTGACACGTCGGCACATGGAAAGCTTGGCAAAGGGTGCCGAACTTGCCCGCCAACTCCAGCGCGATAAAGCCATTATGGGCGTGTTCGACGAAGGCTGCATGGGCATGTTCAATGCGATCATTCCCGATCATTTGCTCAATCCCACGGGCGTGTACAAGGAACGGCTGAGCCAATCGGCGTTGTATTACGAGACGACGCAGGTGAAGGAGGACGAGGCGCGCGAGGTTCGCCGCTGGATGGAACAACGCGGCATGAAATTCGTCACGGGCAAAAACGAGGCGGACGAGTTGACCGACGCTCAACTTCTGCAGCAGTGCAAAATGTACATTGCAGCGGCGCGAATTGCCAACGATTTCGGCTGTGCGACCGTTGGCATTCAATACCAGCAGGGGCTGAAAGATTTGCTGCCGGCCAGCGATTTGGTGGAAGGGTCGCTGAACAACACCGACCGGCCGCCGGTGAAAAGCCGTGACGGAAAGCGGGTGCTTTACGAAGGCCAGCCGCTGCCCCATTTCAATGAAGTCGACGAATGCGCCGGGCTGGACGGTTTGCTGACTTACCGGGTTCACAAGGCGCTGGGGCAGCCGGTCGAAAACACGCTGCACGATTTGCGCTGGGGCGATTGGGACCGCTCCGGCACGACCGATCAATACGTGTGGGTGTTTTTAATCAGCGGCTCCGCGCCGCCGGCGCACTTCATCGACGGTTGGGCCGGCGCCAGCAGCGAACGGCAACCGGCCATGTATTTTCGCCTGGGCGGCGGCACGCTCAAGGGCATTTCCAAACCCGGCGAAATTGTCTGGTCGCGAATTTACATCGAAGACCATAAACTCAAAATGGATTTGGGACGGGCCGAAGTTGTGCAACTGCCGCGAGAAGAGACGGAGCGTCGTTGGAAACTAACCACGCCGCAATGGCCCATCATGCACGCGGTGACTTATGGAGTGAGCCGCGATCAGATGATGGCGCGGCATAAGGCGAATCACTTGCAAGTGGCCTATGCCAACAGCTCGGAAAATGCGGACCAAGCGCTGCTGACTAAAGCGGCCATGGCCGAAGCGCTGGGCATCGAAGCGTATTTGTGCGGCACGCGCAAAGGGGGCGCTAGCTGGTAAATTTTGAAATGTGAAGGCGGAGCCGCCCAGCCTCGATTGGGTTTGACGATTGCAAATCGTTGCGAAGCAAAAGATAATCAGGCTGTGCCGTGTCTTCACCTTGGGGGAAGTTCTATGCATCGCTTTCAGCGACATGCTGGTTTCGTTCTGTTAGCGGCCGGCTGGGCCTCGGCTGTCATTTGCGGCTACACCGTCGCACGCGCGGCGGAGAACGCAGCCGATCACAAGGGCTGGCGCGAAGTCGATTTGTTCGATGCCGACTGGCGATTTTACAAAGGGGACGCCAAGGGGGCCGAAGCACCCGATTTTGACGACGCCAATTGGCGCAAGCTGGACGTGCCGCACGATTGGAGTATTGAAGGCCCGTTCGATAAAGATAATCCCACCGGCGGCGCCGGCGCATTTTTGCCGGCCGGCGTGGGCTGGTATCGCAAGCACTTTACGCTACCGGCTGCGGATAAGGGCCACCGCGTATTCATCGAGTTCGACGGTGTCATGGCCAACAGCGAGGTGTGGATCAACGGCCACTCGTTGGGCAAGCGGCCCTTTGGCTACGTCAGCTTCCGCTACGACCTGACCGATCATCTCAACTTCGGCGACAAGCCCAACGTGCTGGCGGTGCGGTGCGATAATTCGCAGCAGCCCGCCTCGCGGTGGTATGCCGGAGCGGGCATTTACCGGCACGTGCATTTGGAAACGGTTAACCCGGTGCATTTGGATTTGTGGCCGCAATATGTGACGACGCCAAAGATCAGCGCCGACGAGGCGACCATTCACGTACACAGTACGGTGACCAATCAATCAGACAGGCCGGGCGAATTCGTCGTCGAAACCAACTTGCTTGATCCGGAGGGAAAACCGGCAGGTCCGAAGATGGCGGGAGAAATTAATTATCCGGTGAAGAAAATCTCTCCGGGGGAAACGGCGGAATTCGACCAAGATCTCACCGTTCCCAAGCCGCAACTCTGGGACTTGGATCATCCGAATTTGTATTCCGCCGTGGCCAAATTGTTTGCCACAGACAACCGCGAGACGCCAATCGACAGTTCGACGGCGCTTTTCGGCATTCGCGAGGCCAAATTCGATGCGGCGACGGGCTTTTCGCTGAACGGAAAAAACATGAAGCTGCTGGGCGTGTGTCTGCATCACGACGGCGGCGCCTTGGGGGCGGCCGTGCCGTTGTCGGTGTGGCAGCGGCGGCTGGAAGCGCTGAAGCAAATTGGCGTGAATGCCATTCGCACGTCGCACAATCCGCCGGCGCCGGAATTTTTGGATTTGTGCGACCGGATGGGTTTCTTGGTGATGGACGAAATGTTCGATTGCTGGACGGCGGGCAAAAACAAGTTCGATTACCATCTATACTTCAACGATTGGTGGAAAACTGATACGACCGATACCCTGCTGCGCGATCGCGATCATCCCTGCATCGTCATCTACAGTGCCGGCAACGAAATTGGCGACATCAATGCCAATAACGATAAAGGTTCCAGGGTTTTTGTGCCCATACGCGATGTAATGCACCAGCTTGATCCCACGCGGCCGGTGACCGTGGCGGTGCTGCAGCCCAACCAGCACGGCGTTTACGTCAAAGGCGGTTTTGCGGAACTGATGGACGTGGTGGGGCAGAATTACCGCGAGAACGAACTGGTGGCGTACCACCAGGCGAATCCGCAGACCAAAATTATCGGCACGGAAAATCATCACGACATGGGCGAATGGATTTATCTGCGTGATAACCCGGCGTATTCCGGACAGTTTTTATGGACTGGGTTCGATTATTTGGGCGAATCGAAGGCCTGGCCCAAAATTGGATACAACTGGGGCCTGTTCGACCGGATTGGCACGCCCAACGGCATTGGTTATCAGCGGCAAAGCTGGTGGAGCGACGTGCCGATGGTGCACCTAGTGCGGCGCGAACCGCCGCAACGCACTGCAGACAGGCCGAACAATGCGGAGCGCTTGCCGCGCTTTTACTCCGATTGGAGCCCACACGTGGCCGCCGACGAACATGGCGAAAACGTGCAGACAGTGGAAGCTTTCAGCAATTGCGACACGGTGGAATTGCTGCTGAACGATAAATCGCTTGGCGTGAAGCCACGTCCGGCGGACAATGCCTCGCCGCGGGAATGGAAGGTGCCGTTTGAGCCCGGCACGCTGCGGGCCATCGCCAGCAATGACGGCAAGGTGGTGGCCACGCACGAGCTGCGCACCGCCGGCAAACCGGCCAAAATTGCTTTAGAGACCGATCGGAAAGAATTGGCTGACGATTGGGACGATGTAGCGTTTGTTGGGGCGACCGTGGTCGATGAAAACGGCACGCCCGTGCCTGACGCGACGGAGCCGATCAAATTCGGTATTTCTGGTCCGGGCGCAGTGGTTGCGGTAGATGCAGGCGATCCTACCAGCACCGCGCCGTTCCAGACCGTCGAGTGCCGGCCGTTTCATGGTTTGTGCGCGGCGATTGTGCGATCGACGGCGCCTAAGGGGGAAATCACTTTGACTGCAACGTCCGCCGATTTGCCGGCGGCCACGGTTACCATGGCTGCGGCCGCAGCGAAATGACTTTTTCGCGATTCATGGGCGCAAAGCAACATTGAAATTGGCTCGCCAAGGGTCCCTTTCGATCTTTGAGCGTTTTTTTGGCGACGCTATAATCCGCCTGCCAGCAATGTGGATGGCGATCTTCTGTCCCCCAGCCCACTGCGCACGATGACAAAACTGCGGACATTTTGCACGGTTGCCACGAACAGCTATCTCCCGCAGGTGCGAGTTTTGGCGCGCTCGCTGCGCCGTCATCATCCCGGGGCGCGGGTCTTCTTTCTGCTGGCCGACAAAAAAGATGAACGCCTGCTGAAACCGGACGAGCCTTTCGAACTGATCGAGTTGGCCGCGCTGGGCGATTTCCAGACCATCGAGCGGATGTGCTTTTACTACACGGCCTTCGAGCTGTGCAACGCGCTGAAGCCATTTCTGCACGAATACATACTGAGCCAAACCGACGCCGACGAATGGATTTATTTCGACAGCGACATTCGCGCTTTCCAGCCGCTTGATCCGGTATTTGCGGATCTGCAGGGGGCGTCGATTTTGTTGCGACCCCATGCGACGCATCCGGTTCCAGATTCTTTTTCCGATCTGAATTACCCTGCCGAAGCAAAGCTTTTGCAGTGGGGAATTTACAACGGAGGATTTCTCGGGCTGCGCCGTTCGGAAGAGGCGCGAGAGTTCGTCGCTTGGTGGAAAAAGCACCTAATCCACGACTGCTACCACAAACAGTGGAAAATCACGGTCGATCAGCTATGGCTGAATCTTGTGCCGCACTTTTTCAAAAATTGTGCGACCTGCGTTCACCCCGGGGCGAACGTGGCCTATTGGAATCTTCACGAGGGCACTTTTGAAAAGCATTTCGATGGGACGCTGCTGTTCAACGGTTCGCCACTTTTGTTTTTCCATTACTCTGGTTGGCGGATCGACGACAAAGACCGAGTCAGCCGCCATTCGCGATTTTTCGATTCACGAACAGTTGCCCATTGGTCGGAAATTTCGGACACCTACGCGCGCGAGCTATTGGAAAACGGTTACGAAGCTTTGCAACAATGCGCTTATGGATTTGCGAACTTTGACGATGGTTATCCGATTCCGCTGAGAGCCCGGCGGGAATATCTGGCCCTGGTGAAGAGCGGCGAGGCTGAAAACTTTGCGCCGTTTTCCAGCCGCGTTCTGTTGAAAAGAATGCGTCGGCGGCGACTGTTGCAGCGTTCGATGAAGAACCTTCTGCCGGCTGTGATCAGGCGGAAGTTAGCGCGTGCAGCCTGATGCGCATCATCCAGCTTTGTTGAACAATTCAAAAAGCAGGCGGCCATCAAAACCGCAGCTCGATGCCGCCGGAAATGCCTTGGGCCCACATGGAAGTGTCGCGCAACACTTCGGTTGGCCCGGCGCCGATGCCCGTCGTCGGATTGGCGGTGGGCAAATCGGTGGAGCTGACGTTGGTGTCGATTTGATCGCCGACGCGGGCCACGCGGGTGATCAATAAAAACGTGTAGCCCACGGACAGATCGATTTGATCGGTCAGTCGATAGCGCAAATTCAGCTCCAATTCCGGCAAAAATGCAAATACGTTGCGGCTGTACGTGCCGTCGTTGCTGGGTTGCGCGAGCAGGCCTGGGCCTTGGGTGACATCTCCCGATGGATCGGTAATCGTGGTCATGCCATTGATATTTACCTTCTCGTGCACATTGCCGAATCCGAGGCGGGTGCTGCCATCCAGCGTCCAACGGTTGCGGTTCCAAGAGAACTGTGTGCCAAGCTGGGCCCCTTCAAAATCGTTGTCAGTTTGGAATTGATCGACCACATTCAGTGCGGTGCCGGGGACAAAATTGACGTTCGCCGGGTCGATGGAGATGATGTTCTCGAGAATCGACAAGTTCTCGCGAAATTCCAAATGCCGATAGCCCGCGATCCAGCCGAGTTGTGCTCCGTTGTCGCGCTCGAAGACGTGGCTGAAGGCGATTTCTGCGAAATCCATGGAACTGGTCGACGTGACACCGAGGGTGCCCGGCGTGTGGGGCTGCCCGATGACCACCGTGGGATACGCGGCCAGTTGCGAGTTTGGTACGCCGTCGCTGGTAAAGGGGCGCGCTAAAATTGGCGAGCCGGAAGAGTTGGCGAAAAAGTTCGCGGCGCCGGTGGGCTGGCCCACGGTCAGCCAGCTGGCTTCAAGGCCGTTGATGTTCTCGTCATCGAACCAAAAGCCCAGCGTGACCCGGCCGCCGTTGCGGGCGCCGATATCCACATAATTATTGCCGTACAGAATGGTCGCACCAGGCAACACTCCCGCCTCGCTTCGCCCAGTGCCGTCGGGGCTGGTCGTGACGAGCGGCGGTAAATGATTGCCTTGGATCCAGAGCGCCAAATAATCGACATGCACCCACCAGGGCTGGCAGCCGCAGCAATTGTTGCAGCCATTACCCGAGCCGCTGGAACTGCACGCGGCGCAGGTTTGCGAACAGGTGGGGTTGGTTTGCGCACAGGAGAGATTACTTTGCGCGCACGTAGAATTGGCTTGGGCGCAACCGGGGCTTGCTGGAAGTGTGGCAGGAGCCGGACGGGTTTGCTGATCTGTGATAGCGGGCGGCGGCACCGGCGGTTGAACCGAGGGATTGGGGGCGTCACTTTGCGCCGCGCAGGTTTGCACCTGGTTGTCAACCAGCTCCGTGCCGAGGTCGTGGGGATTGTCGCCGGCGGCGGTGCTCGCGGCAAAGTCGGCATTGATTTTTGCCACCATGAGGGGGCCGTTCAACGCGGCCGGGGCGAAGCTGTTGGGATCGATGGTCGGCGCGAAGTAATCGACATCGGCCAGCGCAGACGTCGCAGCTGGGAACAGCAAACAAGAGACGACTAAGGTGATAAAAGACGATTTCATGAGCGCTGGTGGCCAAGTGGCGACAATGTGCGGACTCAGTAAAGCGTATCGACAAATAGGGTTTGAGGGGTAAAACCGATTCTTGGGACTGAGTTGAGATGGGGGCTGGAGGGGGAGTTAGCCAGCGGGGATCGCAGCGTTTTCGGGCCGCAGAGTCCACCCGGTGCAAAAAGTTTTGCCAGTTTACCTGGATTAAAACGATTGACGAGTGAATGACCAGTGACCAAGCACCAATGACCAAATCGCGCCGGGCTGGCGCGCAGAGGAGCATTTGGAAAGAGTTTCCGGTGTCGTCGGCCCCGAGGGGTCGTGCGTTTTTGGTTGGTGGGGGAAGCGGCTGTGGTTCCGTGTGTCGCTGGGTCAGCGCCGAGCAAGCTCGGCGGCTAAATCGCCAGCGATATTACCGCCGGGATGAACCCGGCGGCTCGCTGGCCCGT
>DATJYL010000099.1 GCA_035499655.1 Pirellulales bacterium | reverse complement strand
AGCCGGGACACCAGCGAACGTCCTGGTCACTGGTAAAATCCTGCGGCGTTAGCACGGGCAATGAAGCGGTAGACATGGCAGTGGTCAGTGGTTGGTAGTCAGTTAGTCAATCGCCAATTTATTTGTGAAATTCATCAATCCGCTTGCGGTTTAGCACGCGAGCCGATCGGGTCGCACGCCTCACCCGCAATTCAAAACCTTCTCATTTAATCATCGTTTCAATCTTGTGCGTCAATTCCGAAACCGTAAACGGTTTGCCTTGCACTTTGTTGTAACCCACCGCGTCGACCAAAAACTGGCCGCGGATAAGCAGCCGCAGTTGGCCCAAATTCAACTCCGGAATCAGCACTTTTTCGTATCGCTTGAGCACGTCTCCCAGGTTTCCGGGGAACGGATTCAAATGCCGCAGGTGAGCATGGGCGACGGAACCGCCTTTGGCCTGCACGTTTCGCACCGCCGTGGCACAGGAGCCGTATGTGCCACCCCAACTCAACACCAACAATTTGCCCGTTTGCGGACCTTGCACTTCCAGCGGCGGAATGTCGCGCACAATGCCGGCCACTTTTGCCGCCCGAATGTTCACCATGTGCTGATGATTTTCCGGCTCGTAATTCACGTTGCCCGTAATGTCTTGCTTTTCCAGCCCGCCCACGCGGTGCATTAGCCCCGGCGTGCCTGGCAGCGCCCACGGTCGCGCCAGCCGCTCGTTGCGGGCATACGGCATAAACGGTTGACCGCTTACCGAAGGGCCCGGATGCGGCACTTCAATCGGCGTCAGCTTGGTCGTGTCTGGTATCCGCCACGGTTCCGAGCCGTTCGCCAGGTAACCGTCGCTCAGCACAAACACCGGCGTCATGTAGCGCACCGCAATTTGCCACGCTTCCTGGGCAATCTCGAAGCAATCGCCCGGGCTTTTCGCCGCCAACACCGGCACGGGGCACTCGCCGTTGCGACCGCAAATGGCTTGCAACAAATCGGCTTGTTCGGTTTTCGTAGGCAGCCCGGTGCTAGGCCCGCCGCGCTGCACGTTAATAATCAGCACCGGCAACTCGGTCATCACGGCCAGGCCGATGGCTTCCTGCTTCAGCGCGATGCCCGGTCCGCTGGAAGTGGTAACCGCCATCGCCCCGCCGAAAGCCGCGCCAATCGCCGAGGTCATCGCCGCAATTTCGTCTTCCGCCTGAAACGTCCGCACCCCGAAGTTTTTGTAGCGCGTCAGCTCGTGCAGAATGTCGCTGGCCGGCGTAATCGGGTAGGAACCCAAAAATAATTCGCAGCCGCTGCGCTGGGCCGCCGTCATCAATCCCCAGGCCAGCGCTTGGTTCCCCGTAATGCTCCGATATTTCCCCGCCGCCAACTTCGCCTTGGGAACCGAATAATGCCCGGTGAACGCTTCGGTCGTTTCGCCGTAATTGTAGCCGGCCATCAAAGCCCGGCGGTTGGCTTCGGCGATGTCGGGCATTTTTCCGAATTTATCGTCGATGTACCGCAGCGTGGGATCCAACGGCCGGTCGTACAGCCAAAACGCCATCCCCATCGCGAAAAAGTTTTTGCAGCGGTCGGCTTCTTTCTGGCTGAGGCCCAACTCTTCGACCGCTGCCTTGGTGAGCTTGGTCATTTCGACCGGAAACAACCGGTAACTTTGCAGACTGCCATCGGTCAAAGGATCGCGCTCGTAACCGGCCTGCTGCAATCCCTTGGTTTCGAACGAATCTTTATTGACGATCAAAATTCCGCCCCGCACCAGGTCGCACAAATTGGTCGTCAGCGCCGCCGGATTCATCGCCACTAAAGCATCCACCTGATCGCCGGGCGTGAATATCTCGTGATTGGCAAAATGAATCTGGAAGCCGCTCACCCCGGCTTTGGTGCCCCGTGGAGCCCGAATTTCCGCCGGAAAGTCGGGAAACGTGGCCACGTCGTTCCCCAGCAGGGCCGAAGTGTTCGTCAACTGCAATCCGGCCAACTGCATGCCGTCGCCCGAGTCGCCGCAAAACCGGACCGTCGCCGCTTCCAGCGTTTCGGCCGGCTTGCGCGATTTGGGAGGTAACGTCAGCGGAATCGGCGGATCAACGGTGGTG
Organism: Pirellulales bacterium; assembly: GCA_035499655.1. NCBI lineage: Bacteria > Pseudomonadati > Planctomycetota > Planctomycetia > Pirellulales > Pirellulales bacterium. The sequence continues at coordinate 23,912 of DATJYL010000099.1, read as the reverse complement.
GACATAGAATCTGCTTCCAATCATGAGTATCTGGCTAGGTGTGGCAACTTGACTGGGCCTCCGTCGGCAATAGGGAAAAGGAATACCCTACTCTGGCGACATACCGGCTGCGGCACCGCCACGTGGGGCGCTTTTTCCAGGCGAGAAACGGCAGAGCCTTGACGACTCGCCGTACACCGCGAACCTGTCGTATCTACCATGACCCTCGATTTGCGGTTGGCGGTGGGATGACCGACCGAAGCGATGGGATAATTCTGGCGGGCTTGGGCATTATCCGCTCAATCGCTCTGGCCAACCGACTGCGTGTTCCCCGGGCATGCTCTAACGCTGCACCAAATCTACCATGCCGCTGGGTAAGTTGAAAATGCCTATCCGGTTTTGTAACTTTTTTCACGCTACAAACGACACTCCATTGTACGCTTTTCTTACGCTGCAGGCACGAAATTTGCCAGTTTCTAAAGCGCAAATTTCTCAAGCGATCGCGCGGCGAAAATCGCCCCAAAGCGTTATTTTACAGCCAATTAACGAGCTTAATCCCTTGCGCTTTATGGCAAATTAACGCCTAGTTTTCTTCCTTTTCTTCCGCGGTTGGCGGTTGATAAAACCGCGTGAGATCGATTCCCCCCCGTTGTTCCTCCTCGGCCAATTTCAGACGCAGTTCCAACCGGTCCAGCCGGCGAATCAAAGCCGGCAAAATTTCCGGCGTCAGGTCTACCGGTGTCTGCCGGGGAACCGCCGGGTAACCCAACTGTCGATGCAGGGCCGCAAACAAGAGCAGCGGATCTTTCTTCCGATTCGCCAGGGCAATCCGTCCTTCTTTCTGACCGAACAACATCGGCTTGTCGCCGATTGCCTCTTCGTGCCCATGCCGGCGGCAATCGATCGGATATTGCTCGCTGCGGACGTAAATCAGGTCGGCAATGTCGATCAGCCCCACCTGCCGCCGGACGGTCAAAATCCACTCCCGCCACGCTTCGTCAAAAATCGGGTCGCCGGCGATGGCTTCCAGCCCGCGATCGTACCCCAGTCGGTTGCGGCACAGGCATTCGAACTGATACAGAAAAATCCCCTGCGGCGTGGCCCCATCGACGAAGTATTGGGCTTCGTGCTGCAAAATTTTTAGCGCCACGCCAATGTCGAACTTGCCCCGATCTTTTTCCGCCTCCGCCACCACGAAGGTTTGAAACGGCCGGAAATAGTGCGATAGCTTTTCCATCGCCGGCGAAAACTTGCCTTGCAATTTCAACTCGGCCGCCAAAAAGTCCATCGCCATCGGCAGCCGGGTGGTTGTCAGAATTTCCTCCTTGATCCACACCAGCAAATCCTGCGTGGCCATGCTCTCCCGCAAGCGCTCCCCCAGCGCCTTAAACAGGTACACCTGCTCGACATATTCCTCACGGTCTAGCATTGGCAGGGTTCCGGGTTCGGGTTTCAGTAGCTTGCAAAACCTTTTTTAACTCAAAATTCAACCATCCGCTTGCGGTTTAGCACGCACCATTAGCCAGCATCCCAGCGCATCGTCTATAATACTATGGCTTACAAGACATCGACCATATTGCATTGAGCATGAACCCCCATTTCTCCACCATCGACGACGCCATCGCCGCCATCCGCCGCGGGCAAGTCATTATCGTGGTCGACGCCGAAGACCGTGAAAACGAAGGCGACTTTGTCTGCGCCGCGGAAAGAATCTCGCCCGAGATCGTCAACTTCATGATTCGCGAAGGCCGCGGCCAATTGTGCATGCCCATTTTGCCCGACGTGGCCCAACGGCTGGAACTGCCGCAAATGGTCGAATCGAATTCCGCCCCGCTGGGCACAGCTTTCACCGTGCCGGTCGATCATCGCAGTTCCCGCACCGGCATCACGGCCCAGGAACGGGCCACGACCATTCAAGCGATCCTCGATCCCGCCAGCAAACCCAGCGACTTCGTTCGCCCCGGCCACTTGTTCCCGCTCATCGCCAAAGAGGGCGGCGTGCTCCGCCGCGCCGGCCATACCGAAGCCGCTGTCGATTTGGCCCGTTTGGCCGATCTCGAACCCGCCGGCGTGCTGTGCGAAATTTTGGGCGCCCGCGGCGATCGCGCCAACCGCGACGAGTTGTTCCAACTGGCGGCCCAGCACGATTTGCAAATCATCACCATCGAAGAGCTGATCCGTTACCGCCGCCAGCGCGAAAAACTAGTGTACCGCATTGCCGAGGCCGAGCTGCCCACCCGCCACGGCCAATTCAAGCTGATCGCTTATGGTGTGAAGTACGAATCGCAACAGCCAATGGTGCTAGTAATGGGCGATCTCACCAAAACCGTGGCCCCGCTGGTTCGCCTGCATTCCTCCTGCTTCACCGGCGACGTGCTCGATTCGCTCCGCTGCGATTGTGGCGATCAACTGCACATGGCCCTGGCGCGCATCGGCCAGGAAGGCTGCGGCGTGCTGGTTTATTTGCCGCAAGAAGGCCGCGGCATCGGTCTCGTCGAAAAAATCAAAGCCTATCAACTCCAAGATCAAGGGCTCGACACCGTCGAAGCCAACCTCGCGCTGGGCTACAAAGCCGATGTCCGAGATTACGGCGTCGGCATCCAACTACTCAAAGACCTAGGCCTGTCGAAAGTACGGCTGCTCACCAACAACCCCAAAAAGACCAACGCCTTCATCTACGGCGGCTTCGACCTGCAAGTGGTCGACCAAGTCCCCATTCTCCCCACCATCCACGAGCACAACGCCCGCTACATCGCCACCAAGCGCGACAAACTGGGCCACCATCTCCCCGGCGATGCGTCGTAAACTTCTCTGCCAAGGCAGCCCTCGGCTTGCTACAATCGATCTGCCATGTGGCCGTTGACTTATTATCTGCGATTGCCACTCCGTTTCTGACCACAGACAACCGACCATTGCCGCCTCCGCCCATGCGTCCCATCGAAAACATCAACGTCGGCCGAATTGAGCCGCTCATCTCGCCGCAAGAATTGAAAACCGAGCATCCGCTTAGCGAAGCAGCCGCCGAAACCGTCGTCGATTCCCGCGAAACGGTGAAAAAAATCCTCGCCGGCGACGATGCACGCCTCATGGTTATCGTCGGCCCGTGTTCCATTCACGACGAACAGTCCGGGCTCGATTACGCCCAGCGGCTGTCTGAACTTTCCCGCCGCGTGAATGACCGGTTATTTCTTTTGATGCGCGTCTATTTCGAAAAGCCGCGTACCACGGTTGGGTGGAAAGGCCTCATCAACGATCCGCACCTGAACGACACGTTCGATATCAGCGGCGGTCTGCGGATTGCCCGGCGGATTTTGCTGCGCGTGGCCGAGATGGGCCTACCTGCCGCCACCGAAATGCTGGAGCCGATCACGCCGCAATACATTGCCGATCTCATCACGCTGGCCTCCATCGGCGCCCGCACCACCGAAAGCCCCACCCATCGGCAAATGGCCAGCGGCTTGTCGATGCCCGTCGGTTACAAAAACGGCACCGATGGCAGCCTGCAAGTGGCGCTCGACGCCATGATGGCCGCCCGCACGCCCCACGCTTTCCTGGGCATCGACGGCCAGGGCCGCACCTGCGTGGTCCATTCGCAGGGCAATCCCTGGGAATGTCTCATCCTCCGCGGCGGCCGCTCCGGCCCGAATTACTCACCCGACAGCATCAAAGCAGCCGCCGACGAACTCACGCGCCACAACCTGCCCTCGCGGCTGATCGTCGATTGCAGCCATGCCAACAGCAACAAAGATTTCCGCCGCCAATGCGTGGTCTGGAACAGTGTGGTCGAGCAATTCCTCTCGGGCAACTCGTCGATCGCCGGCGTCATGCTGGAAAGCAATCTGACCGAAGGGAGCCAAACAATGCCGGCGGACTTGCGGCAACTGCATTACGGCGTCTCAATCACCGACCCCTGCATCGGCTGGGAAGAAACCGAGAATTTAATCCTCGCCGCCCACGCCAAGCTGTCCGCGACACCGGTTTGATAACCGCAGAGACGCAGAGACGCAGAGGGAAGGTTTTATAAGGAAGGCAGGAATTTGATGATCCAAGACAATCCTTTCTTGGCTTCCTGAATTCCTTATAAACTGTCTTCTGCCTGCTCAGCGTCTCTGCGTCTCCGCGGTTCTAAATTCTGCTACCGTTTCAATCGCCCGCAGCATCAGCAGCGGGTTCACTTCATGCACGTCCACCGTCCGGCCAATGTCGGCCAGCATCGTCAACGTCAATCGGCCTCCCAAATGCTGGCGGAATTCTTCTAAGCCGGTCATCAGCGTCGCGCCATCGCGCAAATGTGGCGAGTTGAGCGTGAATCCTAAATCGGTCAAGCACTGTAAAATCTGCCGCGCTTTTTCCGGTGCCAAGCCTACCGCCAGCGAAGAATACACCGTGTCGATGGCCACGCCAATCGCCACCGCCTCGCCATGCCGCAACTCAAAGTTCGAAAGCACTTCCAACTTGTGGGCACTCCAGTGACCAAAATCCAGCGGCCGCGCTTCCAGCGCCTCGAACGGATCGCCCCCCTGCGTAATGTGCTGCAAGTGCAACTGGGCCGAGCGCCGTAGCACCGGCAAAAACACTTTCGGCTCGCGCCGCCGGAATCCCGCCGCCTGCCGGCACAACTCTTCAAAAAACGCCGCGTCTTTCAGTAGCGAAACTTTCACCGCTTCGACAAACCCGCACAGAAAATCGCGCTCCGGCAGTGTTGCCAGCAGCGTGGCGTCGTTCACCACGCCCCACGGAACCGCAAACGTGCCGATCCAATTTTTCTTTTGAAATGCATTCACCGCGTTCTTCACGCCGATGCCGCTGTCAGCCTGGGCTAGCGTCGTGGTGGGCAAGCGCACCAGCCGCAATCCGCGATGGGCGATCGATGCGGCAAATCCCACCGCATCGAGCACTGCCCCACCCCCAATCACCGCCACGTAACTGCGGCGGTCCAAATCATGGGCGTGAAACACCTTCAGCATCCGCTCCAAAATGTGGATGTCGTTCTTCACCTCCTCGCCGCCAGGCACGATTTGCGCATTGCCGGCCAATTCCATCCGCGTGCGAAATTTCCGCGCCAACGCATGAATCCGCTGCGTCAAATCGGGCTGGGCTTCGGCCACATGTGCATCGAGCCAAAACTGCACCCGCAGTGGATTCTTCTCCCTCTCACCCTGCGGGAGAGGGCCGGGGCTCCGCAGGAGACGCGCCGTGGCGAGGTCAGGGGCGCCTTCCGCTTCCAACAAATCAATCAACACCTCGGCATCGGCGCCAAACACGTCCTGCGTAAACCGCACCCGGTGCGTCAGCGGCAAGGAGAATGAAATATCGAGCGACGCCGCTGCGATACTGTCCGATGGCGAGAAATCAACTGCGTCCCGTGAACCGGGAATGTGATAATGATAATATTGATCGGCCATCGGCAAGCTCGATGAGCAGTGATCCGCTGTCGCCAAACCACTATTATAACCTTGCACCGCGCACAACCGCCATGCCAATTCTCCCGGCAACTTAGCGCCCCATGCGCAAACATTCACGTCGCCCGACTTAGCAAGTCAGGACCTGCCTCACAACTCTTTTGCGACGCCTTGCTCGACGGTCGCTCCAAACCTAGCGCTCGGAGCGTTTCTGAACCCGCGCCTTGCGCTTGGTCAGCCGGTTAATGCGCCGTTCAATCAGATTGACGCGACCCTTTTGAATCCGTTTGACCAATTTCTTTAATGGCCGGCGGCGTGTTTCTTCGGGCATGACGGAACTCCTTTGTAGATGTCAAGAAAAGACGACTCACTCATTCCGTTACATCAACTCCCATGCCAAATAGAACACACTTTACTCAAAAAACCAACATCAAAACGGGTAGTGGGTCAGTTTGATCGATTACGGATGTAGCGACCCCGGCGCGCCGGGACCTCTACATTTCAATCTGACCCATGACCTCAAAATGGGACCTTCAGCCAATCCGCCAAGCCCGCCCGCAGACTTCCGCTATTTGTGCGCGCGCCATTATTTGTCTTCGTCGCGCCACTGGTCAAGCATTTTTTGAAAATGCTCTTTGTCGAACTTCGAATCCACGGGCTTAGGATCCAAATTGGCCATTAACTCGTCCACGGTCGGCGTTTTCGAAGCCACCCCTCCGGCAGGCACATCCACCTTGGCGCTCCAGCAGATCATGTTCAGCGCCAGCTTGCGGAAATTATCGTTCCCCCAATTCCAATGGTAATGCCCTCCGGTGAATCCAAATCCTCGGCCACCGTCCGGCCGCTCCACCACCCACGCCATCGTTTGCGGCACGCCTTGGGCCACTTCGGCCCGAACCGGAGGATTTCCTTCATGTGGTCCATCCGGGCGCGACATCGTGCTGGCCGGTGGCACGGCCGTAAGAATCGGCGTCACGCGGCTGCTGTTGTCCGGAAACCGCATGTGAAAATACCATTCGTCGGTAATCGCAAATGGCTTTACGCCCCGCGTCACTGGATGCTCGGGAAACTGTTTGAAATCCGCCATCCAAACGGGATTCACCGACCAGTTTGTTTCAAAAAAACCGCCCATCCAATCCAAAAAATAATTTCCCGCCTGGCCGGCTGGAACTTCCACCCCGTAGTGAAAGGCGCCAATGCCAACCCCTTTTTTCGCCAGGGCGTCAAGTTCGTCCAAATGATGCATCACCATGTGTTTGTCGCCGCCGTCGCAATACATCACGACCGCGTCCACCCCGTCGAACACGGCCGGATCGCTCGGCCAGCCGTTTTTCACAACACTGGCTTCCACCGGCAGCTCGCTGTCGTTCAAACATTGGGCCAAAAGCGTACAGCCGGCATTGAATTCGTGCTGGGCGTATGGATGACTTGGCTTGCCGGCAATGAACAGAATTTTTTTCTTGGCCGGCGCATTATTTCCGATGGCGCTTACCGGCTGCTCAGCCTGCCCGCCTTGCATGCACAAAAATAAAGCCGGCACGGCAATCAACAGGGCCCATTTCCCATGGGTAGCCATATGCAAATTCCCCAGAAACTGTAAAACGCAAGTTCATTCGTCACCATACAATAGCCATTGGCTCGGATCAATCGTGACGGTAATGCCGGAGGTACCGACTGGCAAATCGGGCGGCCACTGCCCCTCAATTCAGACCGTTTTCGCCGGTTCTACCGATGGGGTAGAATTTTGGAGCCGCCGGCTCCAGCCCCGCCGTCACCGCGCCGCCGCCTCCTGAACCCCGCGCCCTGCCCACTTCATGAATCACAATCACAACTCGAAAACTCGCACCGCCGAACAACTCCGCCTCGACGAAGCCAACCGTGGCCAACAACCCTGGCGGCAATGGGGCGCCTACGTCAGCGAGCGGCAATGGGGTTGCGTCCGCGAAGATTACAGCCCCGGCGGCACCGCCTGGGATTACTTCCCGCACGATCACGCCCGCAGCCGTGCTTACCGCTGGGGCGAAGATGGCCTGGCCGGCTTCTGTGACGATCATGGCCAACTAATTCTTTCGCTGGCTCTCTGGAACGAGCAAGACCCCATCCTCAAGGAGCGCCTCTTCGGCCTCACCAACAGCGAAGGCAACCACGGCGAGGATGTGAAGGAGTGCTACTGGTATCTCGACGCTGTGCCGACCCACTCCTACTTGAAAATGCTCTACAAGTATCCGCAGCGGGCCTATCCCTACGACCAACTCGTTGCGGAAAACCGTCGCCGCACCAAGCGCGACCACGAATTCGAGCTCATCGACACCGGCGTGTTCGACGACAATCGCTACTTCGACATTTTCCTGGAATACGCCAAGGTCGATCCGCACGACGTGCTGATGCAAATCACCGTCATCAACCGCGGGCCGGACCAGGCCCGGCTGCACGTAATTCCGCAGCTCTGGTTTCGCAACATTTGGTCCTGGCGGCCGGAGTTCAACAAGCCGAGCTTGGAATGCGTGGAACCGGGCACCATCGCCGCCCAACACGATACCTTGGGCCGCTACCATTGGTACATCGACGGCGAGCCGGAACTGTTGTTCTGCGACAACGACACCAACGTCCACCGCTTGTTCGGTATGATGGATGCCCCCGGTTACTTCAAGGACGCCTTTCACGAATATGTCGTTCATGGCAACCACGCGGCAGTGAATCCGGCGCTCACCGGCACCAAAGCCGGCGCGCATTTCGTCCTCACCATTCCCGCCGGCGGATCGCAAACCATCCGTACCAGGCTGGTCGAACGTCCGCTCAGTCCCGCCTTTGCCGATTTCGACGCCGCGCTGGTCCGCCGCCGCGCCGACGCTGACGAATTCTACGCCCGCCTGCAACACAATCTGGAAAATGCCGACGCCCGTGCCGTCCAGCGCCAGGCATTGGCCGGCCTGATCTGGACCCAACAGTTTTATCATTACGATGTCGCCCGCTGGCTGCATGGCGATGAACTCCAGCCCCCGCCGCCGACCGAACGCCGTCACGGCCGCAACTCCAATTGGATGAACTTAAAATGCCGCGAGGTCATGTCCGTTCCCGACAAATGGGAGTTTAACTGGTTTGCCGCCTGGGATTTGGCCTTCCATTGCGTCGGCCTGGCGCTCGTCGATTCCGAATTCGCCAAGGAACAGCTCGTCCTCTTGGGCCGCGAATGGTTTATGCATCCCAACGGCCAACTCCCCGCCTACGAATGGGCTTTCGGCGATGTGAATCCCCCGGTCCACGCCTGGGCCGCCTGGCGCGTCTATCAAATCGACCGCCGCCGCCACGGCCACAAAGGCGATTTGAAATTTCTGGAACGCGTCTTCCACAAGCTGCTCATCAATTTCACCTGGTGGGTCAACCGTAAAGACGCCCAAAACCGCAACGTGTTCGACGGCGGCTTTCTCGGGCTCGATAACATTGCCGTCTTCGATCGCAGCGCCCCGCTCCCCACCGGCGTGCGCATTGCTGAGGCCGACAGCACCGGCTGGATGGCCATGTACTGCCTCAACCTCATGCGCATCGCCCTGGAGCTGGCCCTGCACGATTCGGCTTACGAAAGCATCGCCAGCAAATTCTTCGAGCACTTTTTGTCCATCGTCGAAGCCATGAACCACGTCGGCTGCCGCGCCGCTGAAGAAGGGGGCATCAGCATGTGGGACGACGAAGACGAATGGTATTGCTCCATCGCCCAAATCGGCTCAGGCGCGCCCATCCGCATGAAATCGTTCTCCATGATCGGCCTCATCCCGCTGTTCGCCGTCGAGACGCTGGAACCGGAGGAAATGGCGCGGCTGCCGGAATTCATGTCGCGGCTGCTCTGGCTTCGCGATCATCGCAAAGATCTGGCCAGCCTGGTGGCCGAATGGAAGTTGCCCGGCGTCGGCGAACGCCGCCTGCTGGCCATGATGCGCGGCCACCGCATGAAGCGCGTCCTCGCCCGCATGCTGCACGAAACAGAATTCCTCTCCGACTACGGAGTCCGCTCCCTCTCCAAGTGGCATCAAGATCATCCCATTGTCGTGCAATTCGCCAGCCAAGAATACCGCCTCGATTACGAGCCTGGCGAGTCCGAAGGCGGCCTCTTTGGCGGCAACTCCAACTGGCGCGGCCCCATTTGGTTCCCGGTGAATTATCTAATCATCGAATCGCTCCAAAAATTCCACCATTACTACGGCGACGATTTCAAAATCGAATGCCCGACCGGCTCCGGAAAATATCTCACGCTGCTGGAAGTCGCCGACGAACTCAGCCGCCGCTTGACAAAAATTTTCCTGCGCGACGAACATGGCCGCCGCCCCGTCTTCGGCCAATACGAAAAGATTCAGACCGACCCCCACTTCAACGCCAACCCGTGGTTCCACGAATACTTCCACGGCGACAACGGCCGCGGCCTGGGCGCCAATCATCAAACCGGCTGGACCGCCCTCGTGGCCAAGCTGCTGCAACCCAAGCACACACCGCGCCAAGGCCCGGCTGAGAATCGTGGAGAGAACGGAAACAATCAGCTGGCCGCCCAAACACAGACCGGCAATCCTCAACAGCAAATCATGAAAGCAGGAACGTAGAACAGTTAAATTACCTGCCACTTGCATTCACATTCCATTCCTGCATTTCCTGGCTTCCTAATAAATTCTGCTGCCGGTTTTCTCCGCATCTCTGCGTCTCCGCGGTGAATGAATCGCTCACCAAAAGCTTCGCCCATGCCCCTGCCGCTGGATAATCACGCCGAGTGGCTAGAACCCGACGGCCTGGGCGGATTCGCCAGCGGCACGACCAGCGGTGAGCGCACTCGGCGGTATCATGCCCTGCTGCTGACCGCAACGAATCCGCCGACCGGCCGCATGGTGCTCGTCAACGGTTTCGACGGTTGGATTGAAACCCCTACCGGCCGTTTCCCCATCTCCACGCAGCGCTATCCGCCCAATGTCGTTTATCCTAGCGACGCTTCGCTCCTCTCTCGCTTTCAACTCGATCCCTGGCCGCGCTGGACCTTCTGTTTCCCCGACGGCACCTCGCTCACGCAAGAACTGTTCGTGCCCAACGGCATGTCCGCCTGCTGCTTGCGCTGGACGTTCAACGGTCATGCCCACGCCACCCTGACCGTGCGTCCGTTGATGTCTGGCCGCGATTACCATGCCACGCATCACGAAAACCCTGCCTTTCGTTTCAATCCCCGTTCCCACGATAAATGGCTCGTCTGGCGTCCGTACGATGGCGTCCCCGAAACCTGGGTCCTCACCAACGGCTGGTACACGCACCAACCGCAGTGGTACCGCAACTTCCTCTACCTCGAAGAACAAGATCGCGGCCTCGACGATCTCGAAGACCTCGCCTCCCCCGGCACATTGCAGTTCGATCTCTCACAACCCGCCGTCCTTATCCTCGCCGCGCAAGGAAGTGACTCGCCCATTACTGGCGCCGCAAATGGCAAATCCGCCTCGAGAGCGTGGACTGAAATGGCACGCACCGAACAACAGCGCCGCGCAACATTCCCCACTCCGCACCATCGCTCCGCCGATGCCTTCCTCGTCCGCCGCGGAACAGGCCGCACCATCATCGCCGGCTATCCCTGGTTTACCGATTGGGGCCGCGACACGTTCATCTCGCTCCGCGGTTTGTGCCTGGCACTGGGCCGTCTCAACGTGGCCCTGCAAATCCTCCTCGCCTGGTCCGCAACCGTCAGCGAAGGCATGCTCCCCAACCGCTTTCCCGATTCCGGCGCCGCCCCCGAATTTAACTCGGTCGACGCTTCGCTCTGGTTCATCGTCGCCGTGCACGAACTACTGAACGCCGCCGCCCAGCAAACCCCATCCACAACCGCACCCCTCATCACCGCCGAGCAGCGCGCCCAACTCGAACAGGCCGTGCTCGCTATCGTCGCCGGTTACTCCTCCGGCACGCGATACAACATTCATCAAGATACCGACGGCCTGCTCGCCGCCGGCCAGCCGGGCATGCAACTCACGTGGATGGATGCCAAAGTTGGCGATCGGGTCATCACGCCGCGCATCGGCAAGCCGGTCGAAGTGCAAGCTCTGTGGCTCAACGCGCTGTGGATTGCCGGTCGCCTTGATCGCCGCTGGACCGCCGTGTTCGAGACCGCCCAGGCCAACTTCGAACGCCGCTTTTGGAATCCTGCCGCCAACTGTCTGTACGACGTCGTCGATGTCGATCACGCCGCCGGTTCACTCGACGCCTCGCTCCGCCCGAACCAAATTTTCGCCGTCGGCGGATTGCCCCTCTCGCTACTGCACGGCGAGCGCGCCCGGCACGTGGTCGATGCGGTCGAATCGCATTTGCTCACCCCGCTCGGTTTGCGATCGCTGGCTCCTAACTCACCCGGTTATTCACCGCAATGTATCGGCCCGCCCGAACAGCGCGACGCCGCCTACCATCAAGGCACGGTCTGGCCCTGGCTGATGGGCCCGTTTGTCGAAGCCTGGATCCGCGTCCGCGGCGGCACTCCGGAGTCCAAGCAGCAGGCCCGCCAACAATTTCTTCCCCCGCTTGTCGCCCATCTGCAATCCTACGGCCTCAACCACCTGTCCGAAATCGCCGACGCCGATCCGCCCCACACCCCGCGCGGTTGCCCCTTTCAAGCCTGGTCGCTCGGCGAATTCCTCCGCTTGCAATACGACGTGCTGCAAGATTGAACCGCGACTCGCACCTGACTACGGTCTGCGATACAATCGTCGTAGCCAAATCATTGCAGGGCCGCATCGCAGATGTTCACTGCAACCCGGCTTGCCCTGCACAACCACACCGTCCTCTCCCTCGCCCCTTGTGGGAGAGGGCTGGGGTGAGGGGTTAAAAAATGTCGCAAGAACTCCGCAATCGCCTGTTCGCCGAGCTCGACCGTATCGTCCTCATCGATCCGCACACGCACATCAACGCCCACCAGCCGGCCAGCGTCAACCTGGCCGACATTCTCGGCTACCACTATTACACCGAGCTGGCCCACTCCGCCGGCCTCGCGCGGGAGCAAATCGAAGAGCCCGGCCTGGGGGCGAAAGAAAAAGTCGGCCGCCTGGTCGCCGCCATGGCTCCGCTGGAAAACACCATCCAGTACAGTTGGTTCATCGAAACCGCCCAGGAGCTGCTTGGCTTCAAAGACGACCGCCTCACGCCGAAAAATTGGGAAGCCCTGTTCGATTCCGCCGCCAAACAAATGAGCCAGCCCGATTACGCCGCCCGCGTGATGAAGCAATCGAAGCTGGAATCGGTCTTCCTCACCAACGATTTTGACGATGCCCTCACCGGCTTCGACACCCGCACGTTCATCCCCTGCCTGCGGACCGACGATCTGGTGTTTCACTTCGCCAAACCCACCGTACAGGAGCGATTGCAACGCGCCACCGGCATAGCCGTGAAAAACGCCGCCACCATGCGGCAGGCCATCGGCAAATTGTTCGATCACTTCACCAAACACGGCTGTCGGGCCTGCGCCATTTCGCTGCCCCCCGATTTTGTGCCGCTCAAAGTAACCGCCACAGACGAAGCCGCCGAACATGCCGTGCAGGCCGCGCTCCAGCCCGCGGCCACCACCAGCGTGATGCACTCGCGCCACTTGTCGATGTTCGTTTTCTGGACGCTGGCCGAATTCTGCGCCGAATACCGCCTCCCATTCGACCTGATGATCGGCGTCAATCGGGCCGTCTACCGCGGCGGCGTTTACCAGGGTCAAGATCTCTATGACTCCCGGGTATCCCTCATCCAATATCGGGAATTATTCAACGCCTTCCCGCAAGTGGTGTTCCCTATTTCCGTGCTGGCCAGCGTCACCAACCAGGAGCTCACCAGCTACGCCTGGATTTTCCCCAACGTCGTCACCAACGGGCATTGGTGGTACAGCAACACGCCCACCTACATCGAGCACGACGCCTCCGCCCGCCTGGAAGCCGTGCCGCGCACCAAGCAAATCGGCTACTACTCCGACATGTACAAACTCGAATTCGCCCTACCCAAGTTCCGCATGTACAAGCGCATCCTCGCCAAAATCCTCGCCGAAAAATTCTGCCAAGATCGCGGCTGGAGTGAAGAACGCGCCATCGCCCTGGGCCACGATGTGCTGCGTGGAAATGTGGAGAAGATTTTCTTTGGAAAGTAGTAATTCAGACTCCATTCCTAGGAGATTTTTGATGGATGACAACGCTCAGCAAACAGAAGAGGTAAATATAGATGCACTTCTAAACTACGACCGTTTTTGGAATTTTGGCCCAACAGAAATTGATCCAACGCAATGTGCGTTTAAGCGATACAAATGGTATATGTATGCACATTTGCCTTACCCATTTCCTAGCAAATCCCCAATCGAGCGGGTCACGACAATTGGTCAACGAAGCTACAAACTCACAATAGACAACAATGTTGAATTGTCTTTTATCCTCGGCCCAAAATATGCCACTCCACCATTTCCGATTGCTAAGCTAAAATCGCGGGATCCTGTTGGATCCGGTAAAATAAGTATTTCAGAAAGCGACACTAAATCGTTGATTGTATTTGAGGAATTGGCCGAGCACATTACTGCAAAAGACGCATTGAAAGACGATGGGGTAAAAGTTAACGATTGCTTCGATATTCTTTCTGAATTCTTATCTCTTTGCCAACGACAGGTACCGTATTTGGCATCGTGGTTGATCTATCCAGTTTCGTTAGCCGAATGTGCGCTTTTTTATCAGGCAGTTTCAGGTTACGACGAAGACAAAAAAGGGTGGAGCCCATGTGCATCAATAATTTGCATTGGACAAATGCATGATATCTCAGCGCCTGCCTTTGAGCTCGGCGAACTGGACAGCCCTGAGCACTCCTCAATCGTTGTACCTAATGAACTTTTAGCCGAAGGGCAGATGGCTTTGGTTCGAGGCGTGCCCCGGCAAGCCGTTTGGAACTCTTACTGTGCTATCGAATTGCTCGCCAATTTAGTTTTTAAGGCGAAACAAACAGACTTTTTGGTGTCCCTGGGAAACGACCGAGACCAAGCTGAAATCCAGGCTGAGGAATTAAGAAAAACGCACAGGACAGATATCAAATTCTTATTGCATTGGGGACTCAAAGCAGCCTGCGGCCGAAGTTTATCGGATGAGCAGCAAAATGATTACGAAGAAGTATGCGAACTGCGCAAATTGCGCCATTTAGCCGCGCACGCAGGAAAACCTGTATCAGGTGGAAAAGGCCGTAAGGCATATTTATTGAGCTGCCGTGTTGTCCGCTGGCTTGCTGAAGTTGGCAATTTACCGGTTAAGCCGCTTAATCCCAGCGTAGATAAGCTTCAATTGAACAGTCCGGCGGGTACGATGTTGTTCGACAAAGTAGGTGTACACTTCTTAGCCACCATACCCAAGGATGCTATGGCGTATGCTGCACAAGAAGTCGCAAAACTCTATAAAGTTTCTTATGTATCGCCGCGCTGATTTTTAACTCAATTCATTTTCTGCTGATGCCCCACTGGGCAACCGATGTCAGCCCAGGCCGACGGCCTGGTTTCACGGCAACCGCAAACACCACAAAGCCCCAACGGGGCGACGTTTTGCCTGTGAAATAACACCGCCCTTTCAGGGCTGCAAAAATTATTGGGGCCTTCGATTCCGGGGGCTAACGCCCCCGGCTACAAACCGCCGTCGCTCCGCGACTATGGATATCGGGTCACATCTGCCTTGCACTTTCCGTCTGAAATCGCTCGGGTGCCACTGCTGGCTTGTCCAGCAGTGCGGCGTTCGCCAACAGCTTGCACTTTGCGTCTGAATTTCTCGCGCAGAGGCGCAGAGATCGCCAAGTTTGTGCCCCAAGGGGGCAACCTATGACAGCCCAGGCCAACGGCCTGGGTTCATGGCAACCGCAAACACCACAAAGCCCCAACGGGGCGACGCTATATCTCCAACCATGATGCCACGCGCCAGCAAGTCCGCCCCGTTGGGGCTCACCCGTCTATTCCGCTCGCCAACCCAGGGCTGCACCCTGGGCTAACTTAGGTCGGCCCGTTGGGCCGCAAATTCCCGCTTCCTCACGGTCGCGGCTCTATGAATTCACGCTGCTCTGTGCCCTCCGTGCCACCGTGGTAAAATCCCTGCCGAAAACCGGCGCACCGCTCACAACTCCATGGTCATGAACCGGCTGTTGGGGTCTTCCTTGTAATTCCCAAACGGCCCGCAGGGCCGGAAGCCGAATTTGGCATACAGCGCATGAGCCGGCTGAAAGTAATCCATCGCGCCGGTTTCCAGGCTCAGACGCCGATAGCCGCGCCGCCGGGCTTCGGCGATGATGTGCGCGAGAATTTGCGAAGCCACGCCCCGCCGCAAAAATGCCCTCGCGGTCCGCATCGATTTAATTTCACCATGCCCGGCATCCAGCGCTTTCAGCGCGCCGCAGCCGGCCAACCGCTGGCCATCCCACACGCTCCAAAACGTGACGTCGGGCTGCTTCAGCCCATCCAAATTCAGCGCATGCCGGCTTTCCGGCGGCGAAACCGAGGCAAATTCCCGCAAATGCTCGGCCAGCAGCTCAGCAATTTCCGGCCCGCGCAAATCTTCGATTCTAATCTGCATCGTTTTGCCGCCGCTCAGCTGCTGCTCAGTGTCTCCGTGCCTCCGTGGTGAATTCCCGCTCACGCATCCTTCACCGCGCCCCGTTCCCCTTCCAATTCGACGGGCGTAATGCCGTCGCACGGCACTTTCATCTTCTCGAACCAGGCCGCCAGCGATTTTTTATCCGGGGCTTCCATCACGCAGAAAATCTTCCCCTCGCTCAAATTGCAAAAGCTGCGATACGGCTTAATCACCGGGTCGTTTCTGGCGGCCTCGGCCAGTCCGTTAACTTGCTCGCGCTTCATCGCGCCGGGCGGCAATGTATGACTGCTCATAAACTTGGGCATGGCAAAATCTCCTGATTCGACAAAACGCGGGAAGTGTCCACACCGCTCATCCTAATACCTATTTGGCTGGCCTTCAAACGGTTTGTCATTTCCTCCCCGCCGCTCCGCGTCTCGGCAGTTCAATAGCGGCTGCCCGTTGCCAATAGCCGTTTAATCGCTTCGATCAGCTCCATGGCATCGGCCGAAAGCGGTGCCGTTTGGCTGGTAGTTGTTGCCAAATTCTTGACCTGGATATTCCCCGCCGCAAACTCGTTTTCACCCGCCACCAGCGCCACGCGGAACCCGCGCCGGTCCGCGTATTTGAGCTGCTGGCCCAACTTTTTCGCTTCTGGAAAAACTTCCACCCCAAATCCGGCGGCGCGCAGCTGCGCCGCCAGCCGCAAATAATCGTGCAGCCGCTGCTCGTCAAAATACGGAATGAAAATCTCCGCCGGTGTCGAGACTTTCGGCAGCATCCCTAATTCTACCATGCCGGCCAACAGCCGATCCAATCCCAGCGAGGCCCCAATGCCCGGCAACTGCTGATTCGTGTACAGCGCCGCCAAATTGTCGTACCGTCCCCCTGAGCAAATGCTCCCCAAGTCGGGCAGCGCGTCCAAAAACGTTTCGTAAATCGTGCCGGTGTAGTAATCCAGTCCCCGGGCAATCACCGCGTCGATCACCAGCCGCGCCTCCGGCACTCCGGCCGCTTTCACCGCCGCAGCAATTTCCCCCAATCGGTTCACGCCCGCTTCCCCCAATTCATTGCCCGACACCAACGCTTTCAACTTCCTCAACACCTCTTCGCTGCTCCCCCGAATCTGCGCCAATCCCAACAGTTGATCGGCCTGTTCCTGCGTCGCTCCCGCCGTGGACGCCATTTCCTGGGCCACCTTTTCTGGGCCGGCTTTATGAACCTTATCCAAGGCAATGAGCACCGCCTTCGATTTCTCCGCCAATCCTAGCTTTGCGAGCAATCCGTTCAGCACCATCCGGTTGTTCACGTGAATGGTGAATTCTTCGAAGCCGATCGCCCGCAGCAAATCGTAAATCACCAGCGCCGTTTCAATGTCGGCCACCGGCGACAGCGTGCCGATGGTGTCAAAATCGCACTGCATGAACTCGCGATACCGCCCCCGCTGCGTGTTCTCGCCGCGCCACACCGAGGCAATGTGATACCGCTTGAACGGCGTCCCCAGTTCGGCGAAATGTTGCGCAGCAAATCGGGCCAGCGGCACCGTCAGGTCAAACCGCATCCCTACCTCCCGCCCCCCGTGGTCGGTGAAGCGGTACATCTGCTTGTCGCTTTCCTCGCCCCCTTTGCCCGCCAAAATTTCCAGGTATTCCAAGGCCGGCGTGTCGATCGGGCTGAATCCGTACGAGCGATACACCCGCTGCGCCGTGGCAATCAGCCGTTCGCGCGGAATCATTTGCTCCGGCAAGTAATCGCGAAAACCTTTAAGCGTGCGTGGTGTAATCATGGGCGTAAGATTAGCAAAGCTGTCGCTCGTTTACCAGTTTGATCCGTCGGCCCGTTCGCCAAGCCTCCGCGGCCATTTATGCGGCCGCGACAAATCGATAAGCTAATCTCAGGTGCGGATCAACAATTTGGAGCTGTTTATGAAACCAGTCTGGGTCGTCAGGCACGTTCCGCACGAAGGGCTCGGCATCATTGCCGATTCGCTGCGCCGCTGCGAAGTGCCCTTTGTCACCATCGACGCTTTCGCCGGCACGCTGCCCTCTTTTAAGCCGCGTGAACTATCCGGCCTCATTGTCATGGGCGGCCCAATGAACGCCGACCAGACCGATCGCTTCCCGTTCCTTGGCGAAGAAGTGCGTTGGCTGCGCGAAGCTGTGGATGCCGATTTGCCTGTGCTCGGCGTCTGCCTCGGTTCGCAGTTGTTGGCCAAATCGCTGGGTGCCCAGGTCCGTGCCAACGGCATCAAAGAAATCGGCTGGTACGAGATCGAATTGCTCCCTTCGGCCGCTACCGATCCGCTGTTTCACGATCTTATTCCCCCTCGCCCTTTGGGAGTGGGCCGGGGTGAGGGTGCAGATATCGCAACCCCCGAACCCCGAACCCTAAACCCTCAGCTCACCGTCTTTCAATGGCATGGCGATACCTTCAATCTCCCCGCCTGCGCCGCACAATTGGCTCGCAGCCCGCAGTGTGAGAACCAGGCTTTTCGCTTCGGCCGCGCCGCTTATGGGCTACAATTTCACATGGAAGTGACCGACGCGATCATCAACGATTGGCTGTGCGAAACCGGCAACTGCGGTGAGCTGGCCGAGTTAAATTACATCGACCCCGCCGCGATCCGCCGCCAAACTCCCGAGAAACTTCCGCCAATGCAAGCCCTGGGCCGCACCGTTTTCGACCGCTTCGCCAACCTTTGCCGCTCCCGCTAATTGCTAACTGCTAATCGCTTCCCCATGCAAGTCACCATCACCGCCGTCGGTCCCGATCATCGCGGCCTGGCCGACCCCATCATTCATCACGTGACGGGGCAAGGGGCCAACATCGCCGAAATCCAGATGTACGATCACGACGAGGCCGCCCTGTTCGCTATGCTTTGCCGCATCGAATTGGCGTCGGAGCATTTCGCCGGCTTGCGTCCCGCCATGGAAAACATCAGCCGCACCAGCGGTCTTTCCATCCGCGTCTGGTCGCCGGAAGTGCGTCCCAACAAGCCGCGCTTGGCCCTCTGCACCACCTATCGGCCAGAGCCCGCGCTGGCTTTGTTGCGCGCCATCCGCGATGGCCGAGTCCCGGCCGAAGCCGCCGTCATGATCGGCAATCGCCCCACCTGCCGCAGCGTGGCCGAGCAGTTCGGCATCGATTGGCACAGCATTGGCGACAAAGACGGAAATCCCGACGACGACCGCCTCATCGCCCTGTGCGACCAGTACGAGGTCGATTACGTCATCCTCGCCCGTTACATGCGCATTCTCTCGCCGGCCGCTTGTTGGAAATACGCTGGCGGCCGCATCGTCAACCTGCATCACGGTCTGTTGCCCAGCTTTCCCGGTATGCAGCCTTACCGCGACGCCTACTCCTTCCGCATGCTCACCTACGGCGCCACCTGCCATTTCATTGTGCCGGAGTTGGATGCCGGCAATCAAATTATTTATCAATCCACATTCACCGTGCCGCCGGGCATGAAGCTGGACGAAATCACTCGCCGCGGCCAGGAAGATAACGAGCCCCACTGCCTGGTGGAAGGCGTCCGCCGCGTTGTCACCCGCGAAGTCCGCCTCCACTTCCATCGCGTCGTCGCCAGGAAGTAATTTCTTGGGAAGATGGAAGCAAAAACTCATCCGCTGGGGGGGAAGAGGCGCATAAAAACATCGGCTCCGCTGATCACTAACCCCGTTGCCCCTCGATCAATCCTGTGATTTTGCCAAAACTTTTCCCCAACCAAAAATTTGCATCTGACGCGGCTCATCGTTAAAGTAGACTTCGTCGAGCCAAAAGGGGAATGCCGGGACCGAGGTAATTCCAGTATTCCTGCAGGCCGTGTTTTTTCTCACTTGCAGCCGGTCGGCTGGACTCGGCATTGATACCCGCTGTGCGCGGCCCCACCTTGGGCTGGCGCGGGGCACCGGAATCGCCCGACAGAGGCCAGCGGGTTTTATCGCAAATCACTCTCCCATGATTCCACTTTGCATATGTTTCTCGCCGCGCAAAGCAACAAGCGCCATATTCACTTTCACCTGCCTGTTGCTAGCCAGTGTGGCATTTGCGGCCGAACCGGCCGCCGGCGTCAAATCGGAGTTGAACATTCCCTATGTCGAAAACGGCCACCAGCGGCAAGTGTTGGATTTGTATGTTCCCGATGAATCCGCCCAAAAACCCTGGCCGCTGGTCATTTGGATTCACGGCGGAGCGTGGCTGGCGGGCAGCCGCGCTCACCCACCCGTCATGTATTTGACGCATAACGGCTTCGCGCTGGCCAGTATCGACTATCGCTTTTCGCAAGATGCCGTCTGGCCCGCGCAAATCTTCGATTGCAAGGCCGCCGTTCGTTTCTTGCGCGCCAACGCCGCCAAATACCATCTCGACCCCGATCATTTCGGCGTCGGCGGAGATTCCGCCGGCGGGCATCTCGCTGCCATGCTCGGCGCCAGCGGCGATGTGCAGGAGCTGGAGGGCGATCTCGGCAACTCGGGCGTTTCCAGCCGCGTCCAGGCCGTGCTCGACTGGTTTGGACCAACCGACATCAGTCAGATCGTGCACCAGTCGAGCCCCAAAGCGCTGCTCAAGCACGACGGCCCGAACTCTCCCGAAGCGCGTTTGCTGGGCGGTCCAATTGAGGATAAAGCCGAACTGGCCCGAACCGCCAATCCGATCACCTACATCAGCCCCAGCGACCCGCCGTTTTTAATCATGCACGGTGATGCCGACCGCATCGTTCCGCACGCGCAAAGCGTCATTCTGGCCAAGGCGCTCATCGACGCCGGCGTCCAGGAAACCTTCAAAACCCTCCCCGGCGCCGATCACGAAGCCCCGCAGTTCCACAGCCCGGAAAATCAGCGGCTCATCGTCGATTTCTTTTCTCAGCAGCTCAAGCCGACCCCAGAACCGTCTCAATAAACCGCCGCCACCTCGCGCAATCGCCATTCTGATCCTTTCCCACTGCCTTTTCCTTCTGCTTTCTGCCTTCTGCTTTTCCTCCTTCTGCTTTCTGCTTTCCCCCCGCGGTCCTTGCCCATTCCGAAAAAATTCACTTGACACCGCCATGCCCCATCGCAATACTGTACTATCACGGTAGTACACAAGGCCGGGTGTTTTGTAAACATTGGCCCTACTTCCGGCTAATCGCTAGCTGCTAATTGCTAATCGCTGCCAACTCCCCATGTTCTTCCACATCGACCCGCATAACGGCCTGGCCATTTACGATCAAATCGTCCGACAATTGAAATTCGCCGTGGCTAGCGGTGCGCTCAAATCGGGCGAGTTGATCCCGTCGGTGCGAGAATTGGCCCGTGAGCTGGCAATCAATCCCAACACCATCGCCCGGGCGTATCGCCAGTTGCAGGAAGATGATGTGCTGCAATCGGTCCGCGGCACCGGGCTGGAAGTGGCCACCGGCGCCGGCGAGCGCTGCCGCAACGAACGATTGAAACTCATCCGCACCCGCCTCCGCCAAGTGCTGGCCGAAGCGAAGCAAAGTAAACTGAATTCCAAAGACCTCCGCGAACTCGTCGAGAAGGAACTTTCCAACTTCGATTGATTGCCCTTAGCCCCGGGCTCTGCCCGGGGGTGGAGCGCCACACATGCCCCCCGTCATCACCCTCGCCGGCATCACCAAACGCTACGGCACCCAAACCGCGCTCGATCGGGTCTCGCTCGATGTGCAGCCCGGCACGGTCTGCGCGCTGCTCGGCGAAAACGGCGCCGGAAAAACCACGGCCATCCGCATTCTGCTGGGGCTTACCGCGCCCGACGAAGGCGCCGCCACCGTGCTCGGCCACGACAGCACCAAGCAAGGGCAGGCCGTGCGCAGCCTGGTCGGTTACGTGCCGGAACGCCCCACGCTGTACGAATGGATGAAGGTCAGCGAAATCGGCTGGTTCACGTCCGGCTTTTATCCCAGCGGTTTTTATCAGCGCTATCTCAAACTCGCCGCCGGCTACAAGCTCCCGCTCAATCGCAAAATCAAGCATCTCTCCAAAGGCATGCGGGCGAAAGTTTCGCTCTCACTCGCGCTGGCCCATGAGCCGGAACTGCTGATTCTCGATGAACCGACTTCCGGCCTCGACACGCTGGTCCGCCGCGAATTTCTGGAAGGGATGGTCGATATCGCCGCCGCCGGCCGTACCGTGCTCCTGTCGAGCCATCAAATTGGCGAAGTGGAGCGCGTGGCCGATGTCGTCGCCATCATCCGCTCCGGCAAGCTGCTGCTGGTCGAGCAGCTGGACGCGCTGAAAGACCAAATCCGCGAGCTCAGCCTGACGCTGGCCGACAGTGTAAACAAGCTTCCCCAGCTCGGCGGCCAAATTCTCAGCCAGCGTTTGCACCGGCATCAGTGGCAAGTTTTGGTGCGCGGCCTGGGCGAAGCCGAACTCACGGCCCTGGGCGAGCAACCCGGCGTGGAAGAACTCCGCATCCGCACCCCCAGCCTGGAAGAAATGTTCGTCGCTTATTTGCAGACAGGCCAGACGCAGTCAGAACCCGTTCCCGCAGAACCGCTCATTTCCGTAACCGAATTAGCCCCGGGCTCTGCCCGGGGGTCGCGTCCTTAACCAATCCTCCGCCACACACCCACGCCCTCCCATGAACGCCACCCCCTATCTGCACTTGTGCTGGAAAGAATATCGCAGCATCCGGCTTTTCTGGCTGACCGTGGTTGCACTGGTGGTGTTCCTCCAGTGGATTACAGCGACCCTCTCGCCAAACTGGCTCGGCGGATCGGAATTCAATTTGGCCCTGTGCTTTCCTGCCTTGTTTGCCGCCGGATGCGCGGGAGTTGCCTTTGCCGGCGAGCAGGAAGAAGGCACGTTCGATTTTCTCCGGGCCTGCCCCGTCCGCGCGGTGCAGGTGCTTGTCAGCAAATTAACGGTTCCCTTGCTGGCCACTCTGGCCATGTACGCCGTGCTGTGGCTGTCGGCTTTGATTGTTCACGGCGGGACAAACGATGCCGCTTACATCCACGGCAGCATGGCGTTATGGTGCGTGGCCGCCGTGGAAGTGCTGGCCTGGGGCACGTTGTTTTCGCTGCTGACAGCGCGGCCTTTGCTGGCCGTCATTTTGGCCATCACGGCGGCTTCGACCGAAACGCATCTGCTGGCTTGGTATTTCAGAGAATCTCCCAGTGGTGTTGAATTTGCAGCCTACGTGCGCGCCGCCCCGTGGCGAACCCTCTTGGCTGTTGCGATCCTGGCCGTCGATGTCGTCCTCGGCCTCCGCTGGCTCCACGGCGATTTAACGCTGCGCAAATCATCCAAGCGCAACGCTCTCCCTCTCCCCTTGGGAGAGGACGTTTCTCCCTCTCCCTCGACGGGAGAGGGCCGGGGTGAGGGTGCCTTTCCCTCTCTCACTGGTAGAGGGCAGGGTGAGGGTGCCGTTCTCCCTCTCCTCCGGGGAGAGGGCCGGGGTGAGGGGCGCACTGCCTCCGATATTCCCACCGCCGAAAACTCCAACGCCACCCTGCTCCCCTCCCTCCTCGCCAAGCGCGACCGCCCAGCCATGCTCGGTCGCCTCCTGTGGCAACATTGGCGGCAATCATGGAGTCTGATGCTGATCGTGGGTGGCTTGTTCATCTTGATGTCGCTTATGAGCTTAGGACGGTTCGGCGAAGCGTTTTGGAGATTGCTCGTGAATGACAGGTTTCTGGGACCCGAGAGCGATCTCTGCGTGCCGATGGCCCTCTTCGCCGCGCTGATGGGCTGCTGCGTGTTCCTCTCCGATCAATCGCGGCGGCAGTTCCGCTTTTTTGTCGAACATAATGTGCCGCCGCGGTATGTCTGGTTCACCCGACAACTGCCGTGGCTGATCGTGCTGGGCGCGCCGATGCTGCTGATTTCTGTCGCCTGGCTCCGCGCCGGCAGCAACATTTGGCAGTTATGGGACATGATGGACAGAGCGATGCAAGGAAACTATGTTCCCTTCGATCGCTATCGCTACAACGGGCTTTACATGCCGCCGCTGTTCACAGGCC
>DATJYL010000098.1 GCA_035499655.1 Pirellulales bacterium | reverse complement strand
TACCATCGCGCGATTCAAACGGCGACTCACCTCTTCCCTGCGGGGTCGATCCCGTCCAACTCAAGCAACCGAAGTTCACTTGCGTGTCCTCACTCACGACCTGCTCCTGTTGGCAGCATAAGGGTTTCAACAAAGCCTGTTCATCTGCGTCTCCTTGATTCTCAATTTTGTAGCGGTGTGAGCGTGTCGGAATCGCAACGGACGTCGCCGCCTTCTGTCACCGATTTCCCCTGGTTCTGGGTCATGTTGTTTTCTCTGGCCGGGTTGGCTGCGCTGTTTACCATCGGGCCGAAATTTGAGCGGCGGGAAGCTTCAATTGAAGAAAAATTTCACGCCCGGGAACGCGGCCTGGGGCGCGAAGCATTCGAACCCGCTAGCGACGATGCTGCCCCGAGCCAGGAAAAACCGCAGGGCCACGACATCACAACGTCTGATGCGCAACCCACCGCACCACCGTGGCAGCCGATTTTTACGCTTACGCCGATTGCCTTCATTTTGACCGCCCTGGCCGTGGTCGCCATGTTCAACATGGTGCAGTTTCATCGTCGACGATTGAACGATTTGCGTCGCTCGGCTTCCGCAACTGACCACTGACCACGGCTCGACAGAGCTTGCCGAAGTCCGACCACGGACCACTGTTATGTCCGATTCCGCGCCCCTCACCTGGTTCACGGAAAATCCCACGCCCATTCTCATCGGCGGCGGCTTGATTTTGGCGGCACTGGGCGTGCTGTTTTTGAAACACGGCCGCGTGTGGATTTTGCTCAGCATGGCTAGCGTGGCGCTGGTGATGGGCTTGGCCGTGCTTGTCGATCACCTGGTCGTGACCGAGCGCGAACAGGTGGCCAACGTCATTTACGATGCCGCAGCCGCCGGCGAGCGCAACGATTTTGACGCCTGCCTGGCGTGCATTTCGCCTACGGCTGGGGAAGTGAAAGCCGAAGCCGAGCGCTGGATCGGCCGCGCTAAATTCGACTCGGTTAGCATTAGCGCCATGGAAGTCACACTCGACCGCACCGCCAGCCCCATGACCGCCACCGCCGAGTTCCGCGTTTTCGCCACCGGCCAAATTACCGATCGCGACGCGCCTTACCCGTTTCAATACTTGTCTCACCTGGAAGTGAAGTTGCAAAAGCAGGCCAACCGCTGGCTGGTCGTCAATTACCAGCATAATTAAACCAGCCTCATAAAGCCGCGACCGGTGGTCGCGCGGTAGTGCCAATCGATCATCCATTGCCAGGCCGGCGCGACCAACGGTCGCGGCTTTATTGATGTGGCGGGACGCCTTCAAGCCACGATCGAGCGGCGACGGTTCAAATAGTCCCACACGACGAAGCGGTCCAAATCTTTCCCGGCCGTGAAGAACACCCGGCCCTTCGTTGATTCGGCCAGGCGGTAAGCGAATTGAATGTCTTCGCTCGACTGGCTCCAGCTTTGCAGCAGGAAAATGTTGATGGTGATTCCTTCACGTTGGCACAGGTGCGCCTCGCGCATTGTGGCTTCTTCCGTGCGGCGGTCGGGCGGATAAAGCAAAAACAACTTATGCCCTTCGAAATGGGCCGTCGGCAGGCCGTCGGTAATGAGCACCATTTGCCGGTTGGGCGTATCCTGCTGCGACAAAAACTGCCGGCCCATTTGCAGCGCGTGCTGAATGTTGGTGAAGTGGTGCGGAATTTGAATTTCGCTCACCGCCGGGTCGCTCATATCGGCCCACAATCGTACGTAGGAATCGAAAATGGTGACTGGCTTGGGCAGCAGTGTGGCAATTTCGGCCGGCGTGCGCGGCTTGGCGAACGTGAACATTTCTATGAACTGCAAAAAATCGCCGGGATATTCGCGGCGAATCAGCCCGTCCAGCGCCAAACCCATCCGTTTGACGTTAATGTATTGCCCGTTATAGCGCATCGAACCGCTCATGTCCATCAGCACGGCCGTGGCGCACTTGGGCGTGTTGCGCGTGCGGTGAATGACAATATCTTCACCCTTCATCCGCAACGGCAATTTGGCGCCGTCGCGAATCATGGCGTTCATTAGCGATTGCGGAATGTCCATGTTCGCCACGCTGTCGCCAAATTCGTACGGCTTAGTTTGCTGCAATTCGACGGCCCCTTCGCCCACCACCGGCCCTTGATGCCGCCCGCTGCGCGCCGCCTGCAATTGCGAAAAAATTTGCTCCAGCAACCGTCCTTGAAAAATGCGATACGCCTTGGGCGTGAGTTCATAGCCGCGCTTACCGTGCTGCAAACCTTGTTGCTCCGCCATGTGCCGCAGTAGTTCTTCCACTTGCCGCTGCATTTGGGCGAGCTTGTCCATGTCGCCCGGCTCGGCAAATTGCGACAGCTCTTCCAAATCGATCACGCCAATTTGCGCGTTTTTGGCCGCCTCTTCCAGTTGCTTGAGCAGCCGGTCGATGGTCTCCAATTCTTCCTTGATTTCAATCGCTTGCGGGACCGACATTGCCGTGCGGCCAGTGAAATCGTAGCTGGCGGCCAATTCGTCGACCTCGTATTTATCGCCGAGCTTATCCACCAGTTTCACTAACGCGCGCGCAAATGGCGAGTTGTCGTTGCCATGCGCATACCACACGCGCTCCAAATCGCGGATTTGCTCTTCCTCGAACGCCCGGCGAAAGCGATCGCGCAAATTTTTCGGGGGCGAAATTTGCTCGCCGGTCTCGCGATAGGCATCGCCGGCTGCTTTCTGCACGGCGTCGGTCTCGTACGTTTGCAGGATTTTCCGTTTGCGTTCTTCCAGCGCGGCCCGCAACGATTCCAGCGTCGGTCCCAGCCCGGCGATTTGGCTGGGATCGATTTTCACCGCCCGGGCCAGTTCTTCTTCCGAAAGTTCCCGCAATTCGCCAAAGGCCAGCATGTGCTCGAACGCCGGCGAAACCATGTCGGGCGGCGGCTGCGTCGGGCTGGGGAATCGCTTCGGATCGTACCGCTGGTACGTGTGAATCACGCCGCCCAGTGTGTTTCGATTAGCCATGAATGTTTACAGCAAAAAAAGGACGGCTGTCTTGTATCGAATTTTGTTCTACCGGATAATTGTACCAGTTCTGTCAACTATTTCTTCAACGGTCGCGCTCGCCGTCCTGTTCAGGAGATTTTTTTATGCTCACTCGCCGAGAAGCCATGCTGGCAGCGGTTGCGGCGGTTCCTGCTGCCGCGGCCATTAGTTCCGCTCAATCGACACTATCATCTGCTCAATCGACATCAGCGCCCGCCAAGCCCGTTATGCATTCCTCCGCGTTCGATTGGGAAAAAATGAACGAGCAAACCACGAAGGTCGGCGCCCGGCGGCCGGTTTTTGATACCCCCGTCGCCACGCTCGACCGGCTGGAATGCCACATCACCACGGTCAATCCCGGCGAGGAACCGCATCCGCCGCATCAACATCCGGAAGAAGAATTAATGCTGCTCAAGGAAGGCACGCTTGATGTCATGCAAAACGGCCAGCGCCAGCGCGTCGGCTCGGGCTCCGTGGTGTTCAACAGTTCCAACGAACTGCACGGCTTCAAAAACGTGGGGGACACACCGGCCACGTATTTTGTGATTAAATGGTGGTCCTCGGCGACGCCGAGCGATAAAGCGAAGTAACTCGCAATCGCCACTTACTAGAGCCTTACTAGAGCCGCGCACGTTAGTAAGCGGTGCCCCCGCTTGCTTACGCGCGCGGCTCTAAAACGAACACCGCGATTCTTAATTCGGCGCGATTCCAATCGCACGCGCCTCTCACTGCCGATGCACATACGCCGGGCCCACGCCCACTTGCGCCAGCGGCGTAATTAACAGTTCATGCACGTTGACATGCGGCGGGCGCTCCAGGCAC
Source organism: Pirellulales bacterium (assembly GCA_035499655.1). Classification (NCBI taxonomy): domain Bacteria; kingdom Pseudomonadati; phylum Planctomycetota; class Planctomycetia; order Pirellulales; species Pirellulales bacterium. The sequence goes on along the minus strand of DATJYL010000098.1, from coordinate 1,200 downwards.
CAGATCACGGCTTCGGCAATGTCGTGGGCCGTAAGCGGCGTAATGCCTTTATAAACCGCGTCGGCTTTGCTGTCGTCCTCCATGCGAACGTGGGCAAACTCGGTTTCAGCAATGCCCGGCTCGATGTTCGTCACGCGGATGTTTTTGCCGGCCAAATCGATTCGCATGCCGTCGGTAATGGCCCGCACGGCAAACTTGGTGGCGCAATACACCGCCCCGCCGGGCGCCACCCAGTGTCCGGCAATCGAACCCAAGTTTACAATGTGCCCGGCATTCCGCTGAATCATGTAGGGCAATACCAGCCGGGTCATGTGCAGGAGGCCCTTGATGTTGGTGTCGATCATTTGATCCCAATGTTTGATGTCGCCCGATTGAATCTGATCGACCCCTTTGGCCAGCCCGGCGTTGTTAATCAGGATCGAAACATTGGCCACGAGCGAGGCTTTTTGCTTCAGCGCCGCCTCGCACTGGGTTAAAGAGCGCACATCGAACACCAGCGGTTCCACCAGGACTTGGTGTTCAGCGACGATTTTTTCCTTCAGCGCTTGCAGCCGCTCTTCACGCCGGCCGGTAATTAGTAAATTCGCCCCCCGGGCCGCCAACTGCTCAGCAATGGCCCAGCCGAACCCCGCCGATGCCCCCGTGACCAGCGCACAAGAACCTTTCATCGATTGTGTCTCCCGCCGAAAAGTGCAGAACCGTGCCAGCCTGCAAAGTCAGCCAGCGCGCATCGCCGCCGGCAATTTTAAGAGTTTGCAGCCACCGGCGCAAGCCATCCGCGGGCGAAAAATAATTTTAGAAATCAGGCATTGACTGGACGGAAACCGCCGATATATTAAACCAAATGGTTAAACAATTTCCCAAAGCCCTGAACCAGGTGTTTTTCGCCCTGTCCGATCCCACCCGCCGCGCCATTTTGGCCCGGCTGGCCGATGGCGAAACCACCATCACCGCCGTGGCCACCCCGTTTGCCATTTCGTTTGTGGCCGTTTCTAAGCACATCCGCGTGCTGGAACGGGCCGGTTTGCTCAAGCGCAGCAAACAGGGGCGCGAATATCACTTGCGATTGGTTCCCGAACCGCTCCACGACGCTGCCGATTGGCTCGATCAATACCAGCGCTTCTGGACCGATCATTTGCACGACATCAAAGTTCGAGCCGAACAAAAGATGCGCGAACGAAAAGCAAACAAATCCAACCC
>DATJYL010000097.1 GCA_035499655.1 Pirellulales bacterium | reverse complement strand
GGAACACTGCTATTGGCAACTTTAGCGTATGAAGCTCGAAATCAAGAGGCGTCGTTGTATTCAAGGCAGGATGCGGCTTGCCACCGTGGGGTTCGTGGTTTTGTTGACAGCCTGCATCCAGGCACACGCCCAGGACTATGACGAGTTGCCGCTGTTTCAAGTCAACAACAAGCCGATCCAAGCTTGGTCGCAATTAAACAGTGCGCTGGATGATAAAACCAAATCGGTGGCGGGCATGCTCGGCGGCGATGCTATGGACACCACGGCGTTCGATCAATACTTCAATGATATTGTCTTTCCGCTGTTTACCGAGTGGAAGGACGTCAAGATTGGCAGCCGAATAGTATCGCCACTGGCCGAGGGCATCGGCGGGCGGAACCCGCCCGGTATGCGGGCCCTATTTAAGCACGACTTTGCCGCTAAAGCCACCAACACCGCCGCACACGAACGTCTGAACGACCTGACATTGAAAAAAATGGATGAAATCGCCAGCGGGAATTTTCATCCCGTGGTGCGGGCCAATGCGGTGATGATGATTGCCGATTTGAATGATACGGATACGAACGGACCGGCTTCGAATCCGTCTCCCTGGAAACAAGCGCTGCCCATTTTGTGGAAATATGCGACCGCGAAAGATTCGACCGATGCGGTTCGCATTCCCGCCTGGCGAGGATTAGTGCGACAGGCCCAAGCGCCCGGAGGCATTGATGCAGACCACCGCCCAGCGGTGATTGGCGCCGCCGTCGATGCCTTACAAAAACGAAACGATTTGGGTGGCGGCACGCAGGATGCAAAAGATTGGATTTGCCGCCGGGCCATCGACGTGTTGGTGGCCCTCTACGGTGCTACGCCCAGCGGCGCCGCACCAAATCCCGATGTCACGGCCGCGCTTTTCGATACGATCAACGATAGTTCCACTTCTGTGACCGTTCGAGCCGCCGCGGCCGCCGCAACCGCGAAAGTTAAATTAAATCTGCCGCAAAACTTCGATCCGAATGCGCTGGCGAAAAGTCTGGGTAAATTGGCGGTGGATGATTACAAGAACGAGTTAGACACGGCTTCCGCGAATCATGCCCCGATTGTCGCGGACCGGTTGGCGCAGCAGTTGGGGGAAATTCGCCAAGGCTTCGTCGGTGGCGACGGCAATGGGGGCGTGCGTGTCATGTCCACGGCGCCTGACTTTCAGAAGTATGTCGATTCGATGATCGGCGCTTTGGACAACGTGATCGCGGCTTGTAGCACGCAGCCTTTGCCCGCGCCGACTCCAACCCAACCTGCTTATGGCGGCGCATCGCTTGTTATCCCAATCGACCGGCAAAGACCAATTTCTGAGGCCATTGCCGCGGCAGGCGCCACCTTGGAAGCCGCGGTTCAACGCGAGGCGGCGGCTCCCGCTGCTGTGCCCGGAGCGGCGCCTCGGAAATCCGCACTCGATAACAATCCATTGGGCGGATGAACCGGGGACGCGGTGATTGGGCAAGCAACTTGTCACGTCCATTACCACAAATGGATCAACGAGATGCCCACTCCGCCGTCGTCAACAGTAGGAACGGTATACCATTGGTGCTTTTCGAGTTCGGTATGGTTCACCGCTGAAACCGAAAGGCCTGCTAACCACCATCCCAGCATCACTTGCGACAGGTAATGCGAATCGGTGTGGATGCGCGCCCAACCGGCTAGCGTTCCGGCGGCATAAAATGCCACGTCTAATGCGCAGCAGTCGGTCATCTGGGCCGCGGTCCACAGCGGCACTGCGCCTACAAAGGCGTGCCCGCTAACACCGTTGTTCGCTTTAAACGGGTGCCATCCAGAGCCCACGCCATAGCTAGGGCGGGAAGATCCAATGACATATTGCAGCGCGAGCACAGGGACAGCTCCTACGATCAGGCCACGCATCGATCGGCCGCTCCACTGTTGGAGCCAATTGGTGCAGGCCCAACCCCCGTCGTCTACGTAAGAGTCGATGCCATAATCCAGCAGCCAAATGGCGGCCAAACTTGGAATGACATACTGGCCACTGCCAATTTGTTTGAACGAATCCAATTGAGTGTCGTTGGGGCGGAGTGTTTCGCCGTAGGCATCGCGGAACCCTTCATCGATGTGCGTATTGGCAATGATCGCCGCAGCGCCAAGACCTACGGCAAGCCATTCGAGACTGTGGCAACGATAAAAGTTGACTTCATCATTCCACAGATTGGACATCAGTGGATGCTCTGGCAGCTCGGAAAACTCTTCCGGAGCAGGGGAACCGTGCGGTGGCGCGCCCAGGCTGCCAGGGTCCGCGTTAATCGGCGATTGGTCGTTTTGATCCGCTGGTTGGTTGGGCTGGTCGTTGGCGCCTGAGAGGGATCCATATCCGGCAGGTTGCACATCGACTGGGGGTAACCATTGCACTTGCGGCTTTGATTCATCTGCGCCGTCGAGCGAACAAACCGTACCGACGAACGACGTTGCCGGGCCGGACGATGGTCCAGGGTCGGGTAATGGAAGTGCGCCGTCGCTCATCCGCGCCGATATTCCAGCCGGCGAAGTGCTGTCGTACACCGTGCCCGCCAGCACTACTGGAAACCGTGGGCTGTCGCTTTCGCCGCGGTAAGCGCCGATGGTCACCGCCGCATCGTATTGCTGGCGATTGAGTGGCGAGTTCTCCGAGTCGCTGGCAGACACTGGAACCAGCGTTTTTGGATCTTGGTTCCCCACCGCGGCAATATCCGCGGGAACGACTAGCGTTCCTGTTGGCGATTTTTCCGTTGCCGTGACAGCCCCCTGGGGCTTGCCGCCCAATCGTTGTGCCAGATCGATGGGCGCAGCATCATGCGAGGGCAGCTCTGCGCAGCCCGCCAGCGACTCTAGGAGCAGGGTAATGATTGCCAGCTTCAGCATGCAGTACGGTTTTGGGCTCTGCCGGTTGCGACAAGACGATTCAATCGGACGCGCAAAACCAGAACGGTAAAGGGATAAGGCCGGAAAGGTTATCTGCCTCCGGCCGCCCGCACAAGACTGCTTCCTCAATTGTTACGCTTGCTGACACATGCTCTGCTGGCGTTCTTTCTGCACCGCGCAATCGCTCTTGACCATCGCTCTGCGAACGGGTATTTACCCAGCCTCTTTTCTCGTTGCCGCTAGCATACCCTGTGGCGGCCTGCCCTTCGGCACGGAATCGATTCGTCTTCGTCGCATCGAAATTAATTATTGAGGATGGCCCGGTGAGCAAGCCGAGGCTGGCAATCGCGATTTTGATCTGCGGTGCGTGCGTGCCGCTGCGCACGGCGCGCGCCCAACGGGTGGAATTTCCCACGCCGGCGGCGCCCTCGGCGGCCTATCCCTCGGGGCCGGCCATCCCGCCTCCCACGTTCGATCCCTATTCCGTTCCCGACACCGCGCCACCGATGAGCGCGCCCTATTTGGCTCCCGACGCGGGGCCTTACGCGGCGCCTTCGCCCTATTCCACCGCGCCAGCCCTTGGGGCGCCGTACAACGGAACGCCAGCCGCGCTGTATCCGGATGGTGTGCCTGTTTACAACGGGCCCACGTTTGCGCCCATCACCGACACATGGACCAAAACCATGCGCTTTCTACAAGAAGTGCATGCCGACGAAACCTGGCTGGCACGCGGCGGCGGCGAAACGGCTTTGGGCATCAACACCATCAACACCTGGGCCACATTTGCCATTCCGTTTTACTGGAACCCCAATCCATTGCTGATTACGCCAGGTTTCCAATTGAATTTGTGGGACGGTCCCGATCCGGTTGGGCCGCCGGTTCCATTTGGCCCCGACTTGCCGGCGCAGACTTATGGCGCCTATCTCGATGCCGCGTGGAATCCTCAAATCTCCAATTGGTTTGGAGCCGAACTCGAAATCAGTCCCGGCTTATATACCGATTTCCAGCACACCACCAGCGAAAGCATTCGCATATTGGGTCGTGGATTGGGTGTGCTGACCTTAACACCTACGGTGCAATTCAAATTGGGT
>DATJYL010000096.1 GCA_035499655.1 Pirellulales bacterium | reverse complement strand
GCAATAATTCTTTCCTCAACCGTTGCCGAAAACGTCTCCAGTCGCTGCTTTGCTGCGCTCTCGTAGCGTCAAAGGTCGAACCTGCTCCAACCTCCGGAACTTTCCAAATCGGGGGGGTACCCTCCCCCAACGTGCGCGTGGCCGATCAGTGATGATTCGGTCATACTAAGAGCCTGCCGGGCACCGCATACTTCCGGCGCAAGTAGTCGCTCCATTTAAGGCCTTGCGCCGGCGCGCACTTTTGGGGCATAGGAAATGGCTTACGATGAACCGACTTCGCTGGTTTGTGTTGGCGCTATTGTTAACGCTGCTGGTTGCCTCGTCAGCCCGGGCTTGGCTTTTTGGCGGGCACATGACGACGGCCGCCATCGCCTATGACACGCTCCAGCAACAAAACCCGCAAGCCTTGGCCGCCGCCGTGGCGTTGCTCAAGCAGCATCCACAATTCGACACCATGTGGGCCAAGCAATTGGAGAAAGTGAATCCGGACGATCGCGACCAAGCCCTCTTTATGTTGGCGGCCCGCTGGGCAGACGATATCCGCGGCAACCCGGACTATAACCATCCCAACTGGCACTACATCGACTATCCTTACAAACCGCCCGGCCAGCCAGATTCGGTGGAAACCGCCGATCCCAAAGATCCAAACATTGAAACGGCCTTTCGCGCGAATGTTGACATTGTGAAGGGCACGGGAACTCCTGCCGAAAAGGCCGTGGCGTTGTGTTGGATCATGCACTTGGTGGGCGATTGCCATCAACCCTTGCATGCGTCAAGCCTGTTCAGCACAGACTATCCCAGCGGCGATCAAGGCGGCAACAAGCAATTCGTTCGTGCCAAACCCGATGGCGAGCCACTGAAGCTGCATTTCTTTTGGGACAGTGTTGTCGGCAATTCCAACGATACGCGCGATATTCGCAAATTGGCGATCGAGTTGCGCAACAAGTACCCGCAAACCGAGCTCGATCCTAAACCCGAAAATGTTTCCCCCGCTGATTTCGCCACTTGGGTTCAGGAAAGTTTTGAATTGGCCAAAACAGTGGTCTATGCAGGGGGGCAACTTAAATCCAGCCCTCATAAAGACGACGCGCCCGTGCTTCCAGACGATTACATCCAAGAGGCCAAAAAGTTGGGTGACCAACGCGTGACATTGGCCGGCTACCGTATGGCCGACATTATCGGCAAGCTATTTCCACAATGACGCGGCCCGGGAATGGCCTTCGGCGGTGGAGTGCCGCCGATCTTTACGGCGCACTTTAGCGCCAGCGAAACAATCGCAGCGCCAGAGCGAAGCTCACAATGGCCCATGCGGCCATAATGCCAATCGCTCCAATTTGCGATGTCAGCGTGGCCCCTTCGAGCATGACCGCCCTCAGCGAGTTGATCAGCGGAGTCAGTGGCAGCGCCTTGATGAACGGCTGCATTGCCTCGGGAAATCGGTCCGACGAAAAGAAAATGCCCGACAAAATCCACATCGGAATTTGCACCAGGTTCATCAATCCAAAAATGGCATCCTGGGTTTTAACGCGGCTGGCCAGCAACAGCCCAATGCCAAAGAACATGACGGAACCCAACACAATTAACAGCGCCAGCGTCACCGGGCTGCCGCGGTTGGGTACGCCGAATGCATATTCCGCAAAAATGAGCAAAATCAGGGCCTGAACCACGGAAAAAATGAAGCGGCTGGACATCACCGAAATCAAGAACTGCCATTTTTTCATCGGCGTGGCCAAAAACCGTTTGAGCAGTTTTCGAATCCGCATTTCCACGGTCACAAAGCCGACGCCCCACATCCCGCCCCCCAGCAAATTCACGCCCAACAGTCCGGGCACCAAAAAATCAATGTACCGGCCCCCCGGTTCGTCGACGTTGACGGAGCTAATTTCCGCAGCGTCGCGCCGGCCGGCGGCACGCTGCAAGGCATCGTCCACGGCATTGCGGGCCAACACGCTTTGCGGGCGCGTGGGGTCCAGGCGGTATTCATAATGCGGCACCGCTTGATCAGCCTTCTCGGCCACGACCACGATGTCGGTCTTGCCGGTCCGCAAGCGTAGTTGGGCTTGCTCCGGCGAGAAAATTTCGGCTTTGAATTTCTGCGTGTTTGTCGAGGTCGGTTGTTGCGTATCTGTGCCGGATGAAGTCTGCGGCGTGGCAGCCAATGCCTGCAGCGTGGCCGCCGCCTGCGGATTGTCGACAACGTCCACAGCAATTTGTGTGGCCGGTTGATTGCGGAACGCAATGCCCAGCGCAATGGTCACGATGATCGGAAAACCATAAGTCCAAATCCAGGCTTCCGGTTCGCGCGCGAATTCGCGCATCCGGCAGGCAATCATTTGCCCCAGGGGCCAATATCGGCGTGTTATTTGATCAGGCAACATGAAATGGGCACAAATTAAGTGGGCACCGTCTCGTCTTAAGTGGGAACAGTTTCGTCGGCTTCCGTCAAATGGCGGCCGGCAAGTTTGACGAACACATCTTCCAAGCTGGCGTGGCGCGTGGTCAGTCCGGTCAGCTCCCGATGAGTTGCATCCAACCGCTCCAATAATGCGGGCAACGCTACATGGGGCTCGCTAACCGACAGACAAATTCGGTCATCCTCCAGCCGCACCGCGCTCACAGCCGGCAAATCGGCGAACGCTGCTGGCTCAATGTTCCCAGCCTGACTGTCGCCATTGACCGTGAATTCGATGACGTGTTCTCCGCCCAGGCTGGCGATCAATTCCCGGGGCGTTCCCAGGGCAATCACACGGCCGTGGTCGACAATGGCCACCCGGTCACACAGCCGCTCGGCCTCGTCCATGTAATGTGTCGTAAGCAGCACGCTCCGTCCCGCCCGCCGAAAGTTGCGAATGATGTCCCACAGTTGCCGGCGCGATTGCGGATCAAGCCCCGTCGTCGGCTCGTCCAGAAACAACAATTCTGGATCGCCGACCAGCGCGCACGCCACGGCCAGCCGCTGCTGTTGGCCTCCTGACAAATCCCGTACCCAGGCGTTAGCTTTTTCTTCGAGCGAAACTTGGGCCATCGCTGCGTCCGGTTCGATCCCGCGCCGATAGAAGCTGCGAAACAGCGTCAGCGTTTCACGCACCGAAAGTTTTTCCGAGAGCCGCGTTTCCTGGAGCGAGATGCCAATCCGCTGGCGGATTTCGTCGTCGTGTATGCCCCAGCGATAGCCCAATACTTCTACGTCGCCGCTGGTGGCGTCGAGCAAGCCTTCCAAAATTTCGATCGTGGTCGTTTTGCCGGCTCCGTTGGGGCCCAGCAATCCGAAACACTCCCCCTGCTCCACCGCCAGATCGAGCCCGCGCACGGCATCCACTGGTGGCTTGCTGTCGTAACGCTTGGTCAGTTGTTGGCAGTGAATGGCGAGCATGGGGTGGCTGAGGCACCGACGTGGTAGCGGGTTGTCGGCCGTAAGCACTCTGTTAGTGTTCAACCGTGCGGTGCGACAAGTTTACCGGGAACAACCTGAATGGGAATGGGCTCAACACCGGCTGTAGAGGAATGGAGCGATAAAAAAACCCGAAAACCCAACAGATGCTTTCGCAAAAAATCCTTCGAGAATTGTGCCACTACCTTTGCTATGATGCTTCCTTTTGACAGTCTTTCCTTGCAATGCGATCTCCAGCCATGAACCACCAACCATGCACCGTCCCCCTGCATTCTAATCGATATTGTTCGTCGCTTTCCCCCCGTCGATTTATCCCTCTTCTCTTTTGACTAAAATAAAGCCAGGCTCAGTCCATCAACTTCTGCCACACCACAGCCCGCCATGTTTATCGGCCCTGTTTTTACTCGTGAATTGGTAACCGCCCCGCGGCAGTTGCGGTTTTATGCCGCACCAGCGGTGTACGTAGCTGGGCTGTTAGTGCTGATGTGCACGGCGTGGCTATTGCTGATGGGCATACAGCACGTACGCAACGTGGGTGATATGGCCCGATTCGGCGTGGCATTGTTTCAGTTTTTAGCGCCGCTGCAGTTGGTGTTGGCGATCTTTTTTTCCGCGATGGCCTCGGCCAGTGCCGTGGCACAGGAAAAAGATCGCCGAACGCTGGAATTACTGCTGCTGACGAATTTATCGAACTCGGAATTGGTGTTGGGCAAGTTGCTGGCCAGTTTGCTCAGCATGCTGATGCTGCTGGCGGCGAGCGTACCATTTTTCATGCTCACGGCGCTGTTTGGCGGCGTTTCGTTTGGGCAGATCGGTCGCGTGTTCGTGGTGACGCTCATCAGCGCGCTGGCCGCAGGCAGTATTGGTTCGACAATCGCATTGTGGCGCGAAAAAACATTTCAAACCTTGGCGCTCACGGCGCTGCTATTAGCCATTTTAGCCGGCTGGGAAGTGATCGTGGCCAGTGGCGCGTTGCACGGTCAATGGCAGGGGGTGCCACTGGAGCGATGGGCCACAGGGCTGAGCCCGGGGCAGGCGCTCTTGGCAGCGGCCAGACCGCAGATTGCAACGGGTGAATCGTTGCCGTGTTTCGGCTCCGCCTATCGGCTGTTTGTGATGGTGACCGCGGTTTTTGCAGTCGGCGTGAACTTGTTTGCGATGGCGCGCGTGCGGGTATGGAACCCTTCCCGTGAAGTGCGGCCGCGTTTGGAAGAGACCGATGATTTTCGCACATCGCCATCACCCCAGCCTTCCTCCATCGAAGGAGTGAGAGTTGCACACGCGGCAACAGCTCGTTCCGTACACGCAGCGGCGGGACAAGCCCGGCGTGTGTGGGACAACCCGGTGTTGTGGCGTGAAGTGTGCACCTGGGCCTACGGTCGCAAAGTGATTGGTGTGCGAATCATCTATCTGGCATTATTTGCGGCCACCGTGTGGGGCGTAATGGCGACATTGAAAATAGGGGCTGCGGGAGCGACGGGATTGCCCATCGTGTTGTTGCCGCTACTAGTGTTGAGCTTGGTGTTGATCAATGCATTGGCGGTCTCATCGATCACCTCAGAGCGAGATCTGGGCGCGCTGGACTTGCTGTTGGTCACCGATATCACCCCGCCGGAATTCATCCTGGGAAAGCTCGGCGGCGTGTTTTACGTGGCAAAAGAAATTTTTGTGCTTCCATTGGCACTGTGCCTTTATCTGTGGTGGGCCGGGGCATTGTCGCTGGAATCGCTGGTGTATGTGGTAACGGGCATCGCGCTAATGGACGGGTTTGTGGCTACCCTGGGCATTCACTGCGGTTTGGCCTACACGAACAGCCGCACCGCGGTGGCGGTGAGCTTGGGGACCGTGTTTTTCTTATTCATCGGCGTGGCCACGTGTATGCGGATTATGGTTTCGTTCAGCGGCTCGTACGAGCTGCAACTGGCGCCGTTTTTAGCATTTATGATCGGCGGCAGCGCAGGACTGTTTGCGGCCCTCGGAGCGCGAAATCCGTCGCAGGCAATCGGCCTGGCGTCGTTCTTATTGCCGGTGCTCACGTTCGTGGCCATCACCGGCTTTTTGCAAGGAGAAACGTTGGGCGTGTTTCTGATCGTGGCGTTTACTTACGGCCTGACCACGACGGCGATGTTGGTGCCGGCAATCTCAGAGTTTGACGTGGCCACAGGCAGAACGATAGACTGACGAGAGAAATTCGAAGCACGAAACTCGAATAGCAATTTTCAAACTTTACTTGTGATAACCCAGCGATTTCACTACGCCCAGCATTTCATCGTAGGTGATGAAGCGGCGACGGTGCGCCAACTTGTAGTGGTCGACCGCCAGCGCCAATTCGCGCGCTTCCGGCGACAAACCTTCATGACTGTTGGTGAACTGACGGCGTTCGCCAGTGGCCGGCGCGGCGTCAGCTTCGTAATTGCGGCGATCGACAAAACTCGAAACGGAAGAATCGGCAAAAGCGCTCATACTGGCGGCTCCAAGAATGCATTGTCCGCGCGCCCAGGGATGTTTGCGGTGCACACGCCTGCCCGCCTGATGGGACGCACTACCCACCAAAACTTAGGTTGCCACGAGAATGATGCAAACTCGCGCAAGCAGGAACAGTTTGGACCGGTTGTGAGGGTAGTAAGGGTAAGAAATGGGCTTCAGCGGAATGCGCCGCGACAACTTAGGGATAGATCGTATTGACCGGACGGGAAGCCACTTCGATTTGCTCCCGGAGCGCTCGGCTGGGGGCGTGATTCGGGTCCAACGACAGAGCTTGCGAGAGCGAGCGGTCGGCCTCTTGCTGTCGGCCGGCCGCTAATTGCGATTCGCCCAGGCGGTAAAACAATTCCGGCGTGGGGGCTCCGTGATCCAGCGCTACGGCGAATGCTTCGGCGGCATCGCCGGGGCGGCCCAAGGCCTCCAAAGCCAGGCCCTTCAGATACAACACGTCTTGCGGTTCCTCGTTGGGACCGTAGGTTTCGCACAAACTGGTGAGAGTCGATAGCGCACGCTGGGGGCGATTCAACTGGCGATACAATTCGGCGGTTTGCAACAGCAGTTGTCGATCGTCATGGCAAAATTCCAAGGCCCTGTCGAAATCGGCCAAGGCCTGTTCGTACTGCCCGCCAGCCTGTTCGGCACGGCCGCGCAGGGCCCAGGCGGAGGAATTGTCGGGAGTTAAATCGAGCGTTTGGTCGGCCATGCGGAGAGCTTCGCTCGATTTGCCAATGGCCAAGTCCATCTCGCCCAGGCGAACCGCTAACTGCGGATCATCCGGGGCCAGCGTAACCGCTTTTGCCAATTGCTGCAGAGCTTGCTCGCGCTGGCCGGCTTGCCATAGCGCCTCGGCATATTGGCGGCGGGCTTCGATATCGGTGGGGCAAGTTTTAACCGCCTGGCTTAAGAGCGATTCGGCCGAGGTAATGTCGCCGTGTTCCATGGCATTTATGCCGCGCTCCGAAAGCTGTCGCGATTCTGCCACCGGCTTTGCTACCGGCTCATGCGGATGAAACATTTGACATCCGCCTAGGCAGAAGGAAATCGTCATCGGCAGCGCGCAGCATGTACGGGCCAGCACCGATTGGCGATGAGCGAACTCAGGACGGCGGCGGCGAAATGACATCGCGATGCCACACTACGATAAGAGCCGTGTGGATCTGACAGGTTCAATTGACGCAAAGTAACTGCGCAAAAACGGCGGGAAATGATAGCGTTTTGGAGTCCTCCTCTCAACAGCTATCCAGACCTCTAAGAACCGGATACGATGAGTGCTAGCGTTTTGGTTCCGCTATGGATGAATCCTAGCGCGCCGGAGAAGCCTCTTAGTTGGCACTTTCCTTTCGACTTACGTGACTGCAGTATTCGATAAGTTCGGAATTCGCTTCCAATATCCGGAAAATTGGACGTTGGAGGCCGACAACACTGCGCCGGGAAGGCAGAGCGTTAGCGTGTACAGCCCCGGAGGTGCATTTTGGACGGTGATGCTGCACCCGCCAGATACGGACGCCTCGGAATTAGCAAGCACGGCCTTAGTGGCCATGCAGAACGAATACGACGAGTTGGATAGCGAGCCCGTTCAGGAGGAAATCAGCCGAATGGGGCTCATTGGGTTTGATCTGAATTTTTACTGCCTCGATTTGACCAATACCGCTTGGATTCGCGCCGGTTCAAATTATTCGGCCACCTTTCTGGTAATCTGCCAGGCGGAAGATCGGGAATTTGAAGAAGTTTCTGGCGTGTTTCAGGCGATGACCGCCAGCCTGCTAGCGGCGGCGGCCCCAGCACCCTGAAAGATCGAGCAGCCGTCTACGAACAATTGTGCAGACGAGCAGATGGCGCAAGCATGCGCCAGCGAGAGGGGCATTTGCAACATGTCCGCCCGTATCGTTTGTTCGAAAAATTCAAACAAAAAGGGCCCAGCCGGCGGTGCGCGTTTCGCCGACTGGGCCCTTGAACGTGAAAAGCGGCATGCCCAATTTCGGGCTCTTGATGTCGCCAAATGTCGACGACGCGCCTAAGATTCACGATACTCCTTGTCGCTTGATTTCGCGGTTTGGCCCGGAAACTTGTACGGGCAAGTTCCCGGACCAACTGGGTCAAACAGGAGCGAGTGGTAATACAGCACAGAGCGTGCCGAGTGCGGTACGGGATTGATAGATCTTTAGAGATTTTATCCGAAGTGCCAAAAAAAGCTGGATCTGACTGCGAAAATGAATCCGCCGCCAGCAGATTTTTTCATTTCCTCTCCGCAAAGTCTCCACTAGATGGACCCCGGCGTTGTAAGCTTTACAAACATGTCGAAGCCAAAAGTGCGGGCCTCCGCAATGAAAGAACCACCTTTTATTTGAAGAAATGAGACTTTCCACTTGCGCATTCGACGTATATTAGCAAAGTGATTGGGCAGACTTGAGAGCGCCCTTTTGGGCGGTATAATCCGGAATGTCTGTTTACAGGCTGGGCTGCGATTGCCCCTAAGCGGCTAAAGAGATTTAGTCATACGAGCCAGGAAACTTCGTGCTGTGGGGCGATGAGGCTAACCAAACAAGCTGGGTTGGTCGCGCAGCACGCTGGGGCCTGCTCTCAGATTTTGAGGAGTTGGCATTTATGGCCACTGTTATGCGAGAATCATGCGTGAGCGAGATTGGTGAAACGGCCGGCAAAGTTTGGCACGTGCTGGACGTCAAAGGACCGCAAACCGTCGCCAAATTGGTGAAAGAACTGGACGACATCCCCCGTGATGTCATCATGCAAGGCCTGGGATGGTTGGCGCGCGAAGACAAGTTGGAAATTGAAGAAGAGGGCCGTACTAAAACCGTGTCGTTGAAGGCCAACTGATTCAGCGGCAGAATCACAGCCGATGCTTCGGGCCCCCGCTGGGGTTTAGAGTCAATCACAACCAGGTGTTGTCTGGTTCCGTCGTTTTATCGGGCCACGGGCGAAACACCGTTGGGCATGGATACACTTAATGGCGCCGGCACCGATTGACGGGCACGCGCGATTCGTCGGTTTTGGACGGTGGCAGCACGCATTTCGTCGCGGGCTTGCAGCCACATCTCGGCGTGCGGACAGTTGCGAATTTGCTCAAACCAGGGTCCGCCGCTGGTCCAATGGATCAGTTTGGTGGCGGCATCCATGGTGTCGAGTGTGTTCCAGGTTTTCGACAAGTCGCCAATCTGGTTGTCAGGAATATCTTGGAAGCGATGCAGATAAGCGCCGGTTGCCGTTTCAACAACATCTTTGCTCCACAGCGTTAGCTTTTCGCAATTCATCAGCATCATGCTGGACCAGTTTTTGCGCGGATAAGTGGTTTGCACTGCGCCGTACATTTTAACCGCACTGGTGGGCTGATAATCGTGCTTGACCACGCGCAATGTCAAGCCAGTCATGTCGAGTTCGGCAATTTCACGGATATCAGAGAGGCAAAGCATGCCATGATCCAAGAATAACGCCGTGCCTTGGTAGCGGCACAAATTGGGCACAAGGAATCTGGAATACGTAAATTCCGTAGTGGCCAGCGGATCGTGCGCCCGGTTTAGCCGCAATTCGGGCAGCTTGAGATAGCGGATATCGAGCGGAATCGAAGCATGCTTGCGAAGGCTATACGCCAGCACATCGGCGGGCTCGGGAAAGCGGGAATCCCAACCTATAAAAATGCGGAACATGTTTTATTCCTCATCGAAAAAACAGGCTGATTCGATCTGCATCATCACAGTTCTATGCAATCGCGATTCCAAAAAATTTTACGACAGGCAGGCCGGTGAGTGTTCAAGGGAGAGTCCGCCGTAATACTGGGGAAATCGATGCCTGCCCGTTATCTAATGTTTTCGGATCGTATCGATTGGGAAGATAAGGTAATTTCAGCGCTGCTACCATACTGGTGATTCCACAAGCACATTCACATTTCGTTGACGCTGTCAACGGCAGCCGTCCGATGGCTGAAATCAGTTAGTTTGTGACGTATGTCGCTGGAGAGATGGGTAATGTGGAGTTATTATAAGAAGGCGGTTCGGCGCGTTCCGCCAGAATGGATGGCCCCAGGTATGAAACCTACCATCGTTTCAAGAGGGCCAGACCGTTACGAAATCGGAATCGTATATTCCAACGAAGTACTTTCTCCGTAGCTTCGCGAGACTCAGCCCTTAGGACTAGCGCCGGGTTTAGGCGGTTGATTTGGCCAAGCGCCGTGGCCCAAGCCTTGAGCATCCTTGGGATCCAATCTTGAGGAGCGCAGGTTTTCGCGTTGAATCGCTTCGTAAACTTCCTGACGATGAACCGGAATTTCCGTGGGCGCGTTGATTCCCAGGCGCACTTTATCGCCGCGGATGTCGACGATGGTGACAACTATGTTGTCGCCAATGATGATGCTTTCGTCGCGCTGTCTCGACAAAACAAGCATCGCGGACTCCTTCCTTCAATTGATGAGATCCGGTTTGGGTAGTTCGGATCTGCGGTTAGCGGCGAGTGGTTCAGGGGTGGTGTTACAATGACGAAAAAGTCTCCGAC
The DNA here is from genome assembly GCA_035499655.1 of Pirellulales bacterium. NCBI lineage: Bacteria > Pseudomonadati > Planctomycetota > Planctomycetia > Pirellulales > Pirellulales bacterium. Next base: position 1,835 of record DATJYL010000096.1, on the reverse strand, counting down.
AACTTAATCACGCGTTAGCATTGCTCACGCAGTTTTACGCAGCTCAACGGTTTCACCGACGAGTTGATATTGCAGGGGCAGCTCGCCGTTGGTGATAACTTGCCGTCCTAAACGTCGCTGGAGATTGATGACCAGCGGCGCTTTTAAATTCAAGGTGATTCCATGTTCGTTCTTGCCTACAATGGCCAGGACTTGTGCCTCGCGAACTTCGGCCAGCTCCAGCGGAGCCAATTCTCCGCGGGAAATACGCACTTGATATTCCGGAACAAATCGGCGGGGGCACACTACGGCCAGAGCAATCTCTGGAGACAAAGAATTTTGCAACCATCCTAGGGCGTCGTTTTCTGCGTCGGCCAACAACACCCAATGGCGGCAATTCTCCAAGCCGAGTAAACCCGCAGGAAAATGCAGCAAATCGTTCGGTTCAATTTCCACGTAGCCGAATCGGCTGGTATCAATTTTCATGTCGGACCTCCTGTCACTTCATGAAACGCCAATCCAAAGCGATTGAATGTCAGAAAACAGCCCCTAGGCGTTGGTCGGAGAGGTGCTACCGTAGCAGCGTTTGTCCCGCCAATGCCTAGATCGAATTCGAGTGTTCAAAGGCTTTGGGAAGCACTTCACTGCGATTTTCCGCCGCAGTTTCCGCATGCTTCATCTGCTACATCGGCTAGCATGGCGCAGCAGGGAGAGAAAAACCGGGCATCGTGGCAACTTAACGGACGTGGCGATTATGTGCCGTATACGCAATTTGCAACTGTGACGCAATCGCTGCGGCTGGGAATGAAAACGCAAATCCAACGATCAACTAGTTAAGGCAACGGAATCGATTGAATTCCTTTTAAGCCCGACAGGAGCCTAAATGCTGAAATTGCTGATGCAACAAGAGATCAGAAACAAGGGGGCTTTCGGGGATCACAGTTAATCTAAAAAAACAGCAGTTTCGTTCTGCTATGCGGCACTTTTCCGTAAAAAAACCGGCTGCGGCAGGCTCCGAGTAACGCTAGACCATGCTGTATATGCTTTTACATGTAAAACCAACAATGCACTTTTTCGTTGCACTGTCTGATTTTAGCGGTTATTATGGCGTGAGCAAGTTTCTAGGGGTGATCTCGCCGGACAGGGAAGAGCAGAGTTGAAGGCAACGCGGGTTTGGTTCGTTGCAGTGCATAGGTGAGTGTTTCGGGGACTCTGCAAATTCTATTTCTTCCCAAGCAACGGGCGAGGGACCACAATGCGCGATTCGAGCAATCGGCTACAAAAATTTCTAGTTTGGGGATGTGCGGCGAGTGCCATGGTGGGTTTTTATCAATCGGCCAAGGCTTCCACCTATTTAATCGACGCGACCTATGCAGGAACGGAAGGCGCACCCTACACCAGCCCCGGCGGTACCAGCTATGCCGCCGCGTACAATACGATAACAGACGCTTTGGGTAGTACTGCGTCCCATCGGGAGCTTCGGCGAGTAACCCAAATATCATTTTTATCGCTCACGGGACCTACAATACCGCGAGCGCCACTGGTGTTTCGCTTTCCTACAGCAAAAACAACATTGCTTTGATCGGGACGACAGGCAATCCGAAGGACGTGGTGATTACCTCCACACTCGATGCAGCATATAACCCAGGTAGCGGTGCCATAGGAACTACAGGCAGCGCGACACTGCAACTCAAAGGCAACAATGTCAGTGCCGATGACCCCCTTCCCGAAAACTGATCCAGGGAATATGAGAGAATCCAGCCGGCCCATTGGGCCGGAAAGGATTCGCGATGAAGAAGCGACATGGTGCGGAGCAGATCGTAGGTCTTTTGCGTCAAGCGGATGTGGCCTTGGGG